>NZ_LWRX01000035.1:0-3303 GCF_001683835.1 Ralstonia sp. RL
TGTCGTATCCGCAGCCGAATCTCTCGCATTTCCGCTCCATCGAGATCTGGGACACGGCCTCGCGCTCCGACCAATATCTGCGCGAGGGCTGGCTTACCCGCGCCTTCGCCGTCAAACCGGTGCCCGCATCGTTCGGCGCCGATGGCGTGATCATCGGCAGCGCAGACCTCGGCCCGCTGGATGGCGGCGCACGCGCCGTGGCGCTGGCCAGTCCGGACGCCTTTCTCAACGAAGCCAAACTGGCAATGCCCTCCAACGCACGCGGAAACGCCACGCTCGCGCACGTACTGAAGGTCGAGGCGGATATCGTCAAGGCGGCCGACGGGCTGCGTCCGAAGTCGGGCAAGTACGCGTTCCAGACGCGCTTTCCCGACGGCGGCTTTGGCAATTCGATCAAGGCGGCGATGCAGGTGGTCGCCGCACCTGGTCACGGCGGTGCCGACGTTGCGGTGGTGTGCCTGTCGCTGGGCAGCTTCGATACGCACACCAACCAGCAAGGCACGCAGGCGAATCTGCTGCGGCAACTGGCCGAAGGCATCGCTTCGCTCAAGAGCGCCCTGACCGAACTGGGCCGCTGGAACGACACGCTGGTCGTCACGTACTCGGAGTTCGGCCGACGTCCGCGCGAAAACCTCAACGGCGGGACGGACCACGGCACGGCCGCGGCGCACTTCGTGGCGGGCGGGCGCGTGAAGGGCGGGCTGGCAGGCCAGGGGCCCGTGCTGGAGCGGCTGGATGGCAGCGGCAACCTCGATCCGTCGGTGGATTTCCGCTCGCTCTACGCGACGGTGTTGGAGCGCTGGTGGGGCATGGATTCCCAGCCGGTGCTGGCCGGCCGGTTTGCGCCTCTCGACCTGATCAAGGCCTGATCAGCCGCGGATCTGCGTCTTCCAGGCAAGCCACAGCTTGCGCAGCGGCGTGAGGTCGGTCCGCTGCGTGAGCACCTGGAAGCCGTCGGCCTCCACTTCATCAAGCAAGCGCATGGCCAGCACGCCGCGAATCAGCGCGGGGCGCTGCGCACGGCGGTCTTCGGTTGGCAGCGCCGCGAGCGCTTCGTTGTACGTTGCACGCGCGCGCTCGGCCTGGGACGCCATCAGCGGCTTGAAGCCTTCTGCATAGCGGCGGTTGAACAGGTCGGCGGCCGGCACGTTGAAACGCTGCAATTCATCCACGGGGATATAGATGCGGTTGTGCCGGACATCTTCACCGAGGTTGCGGATGAAATGGACGAGCTGCTCGGCCAGCGACATCTGCCGCGCAAATTCCAGCGTGCGCGCATGGGTATGCCCTGCAATGCGCGCGGCCAGCCGGCCCGCCACGCCTGCCACCTGATCGCCATGGCGGCGCAGGTTGGGCCAGTCGAGATAGCGGTTCTGCATGGCGTCGGCTTCCACGCCGGCCAGCAGTTCGCCCAGGTGCACGGCGCCGATGTCGTACGTGTTCAGGAACGGCTGCAGCGCCTTCGTGGCGGGGTGCTCGGGGCGGCCCTCGAACAGCCGCGCCAGTTCCTGCCGCCACCACTGGAGCTTGGTCTGCACGACCGACGGATCGCTGGCATCGCGCACGGCGTCTTCCAGTTCGCGGCGCACGGCTTCGAGCGCGACGGTTGCGCGGCGGCGCTCGGGCGACAGAAACAATACGCTGTAGTACACGTCGCTGCCGGGCGGGGCGGCCTTGTCGGCGCAGTATTCGTCGGGGGTCACGGAAGAAGCCGTTACAGTGGGTTGGAGCAGGGCGCTCATTCTACATGGCGCTGCAGTGCAGCATGCCGCCCGCCTGAGCCTTGCGAGAAAAGTCAATCAGACAACGCCGCGTCGTTGACCCTGCGCATTGCCGTGGGTATATTACTGACCGGTCAGTTATTTACTGAGAGCGTGTCATGCCTGCGATGTACCCGTCGTACCTGCATTCGGACTTCACCGGTTCCTCCGACACGCCTTCGGTGTCGCGCGGACGCATCCCCCGCGTGGCGGCCACCGCGGCGTTGCTCACGGCGGCGGCACTGCTTGCCGGCTGCAGCAAGGAACAGCCCAAGGCTCCCGAGGTGCGTCCGGTGCGCACCATGACCGTCACCAGTGAACACGGCGCCGGCACCGCGGAGTTTTCCGGCGACGTGCGCCCGCGCATTGAATCGCGCCTCGGTTTCCGCGTGCCGGGCAAGATCGTCGCGCGGCTCGTGGATGTGGGTGCGACGGTCAAGAAAGGCCAGGTGCTCGCCCGGCTCGATCCGACCGATCTGGCGCTCGCGCAGCAGTCGGCCCAGGCGCAACTGTCGGCCGCCAAGACCGACCGCGACCTCGCCGCGGCTGACCTCAAACGTTTCTCCGAACTGTTTGCCAAGGGCTTCATCAGCGCGGCCGAGCAGCAACGCCATCAAGCCAATTACGACGCCGCGCAGGCACGCTATGAGCAGGCCGCGGCGGGTTATCGCAATCAGTCCAACCAGGCCGCGTATGCCACGCTCGAAGCCGACGCCGATGGCGTGGTGACTGGCGTGGACGCGGAAGTCGGGCAGGTGGTGTCCGCCGGCCAGCCCGTGGTGCGCGTGGCCCAGACGGCCGAGAAGGAAGTGGTGGTCGGCATCCCGGAAGACCAGGTCGACACGCTGCGCAAGTCGCCCGAGGTGAGCGTCAGGCTTTGGGCCGACCAGTCGCGCAGCATTCCGGCCAAGGTGCGCGAGATTGCGCCCGCGGCGGACCCGCTCACGCGCACGTACACCGTGAAGATTTCGATTCCGAATCCGCCACCCGAACTGAAACTCGGTATGACCGCGGTTGCCACGTTTGTACGCCCCGGCGGCGGTGCCGACAGCGGCGGCATGGGCGTGCGCGTGCCGATCACCGCGCTGCTGCAGGAGCAGGGCAAGAACGTGGTGTGGCTGTACGACGCCGCATCGCAGACGGTCAAGCCGGTGCCGGTGACGGTCGGTGCGCCGCGCGACAACGTGCTGCTGGTCACCCGCGGACTGCAGCCCGGCCAGACCATCGTCACCGCCGGCGTGCACCTGCTCAAGGCCGGCCAGAAGGTGATGCCGATGGCCCCGGCCGATCAACCGTCGGCGCAGTCTGCCATCACGCCGCGCCGTTGATCGACGCCCCGGCCCTCGCCAACACACGCACACACCGCGCGCATGGAACATTCCCGTTTCAACCTGTCACGCTGGGCGCTTGAACATCAGCCGCTCACGCGCTTCCTGTTGGTGGCGCTGCTGCTCGGCGGCATCTTTGCGTATTCGAAGCTGGGGCAGGACGAAGACCCGCCGTTCACGTTCCGCGCAATGGTGGTGCAGGCCTTCTGGCCGGG
>NZ_LWRX01000231.1:0-943 GCF_001683835.1 Ralstonia sp. RL
CGCCGCCACCCCCCGCCGCACCGTCGCCACGTTGGCCCACGAAGCCGGCCTCGCCGTGCGCGCCAAACGCCTGACACGCGACGAGGTCTATTGCGCCGATGAAGTGTTCTTCACCGGCACGGCGGCGGAAATCACGCCGGTGGTGGAAGTGGATGCCCGGCGCATCGGCGACGGCCAGCCCGGCCCGATCACCCGCCAGTTGCAGCAAGCCTATTTCGCCGCCGTGCGCGGCGAGGATCCGCAGTATGGCGACTGGCTGACGCCGGTGCCCTGAGGCGCCCCTGCGGCCTCGGGGCCTCCCATGCCGGCCAGATGTTCGAGCAGGGCCCGTGCGGCGGCCGGGAGGGCCGACCGGGAACGGACACAGAGTTGTAAATCGCGCGGCGCCCAGGGGTCGGTGATTTCGATGAGCTGGACGGCATCGGCCGCCCCCACCGCCGAACGCGGCACCATGCCGATGCCGACGCCGGCGGCCACCATGCGGCAGACGGCGTTGAAGCTGCGGACCTGGATGCGCACGTCGAGCCGGCCGCCGAGTTGCGCAGCGTGATTCATCATGAAGGTGTGGATGGCGCTGCCGGCATGCAGGCAGACGAAGGGTTCGGCCAGCACGCGGGCGAAGGCGACGGCGGGCTCGCCGGCCAGCGGATGGGCAGGCGGCACGATCAGGACCAGTCGATCGCGCCGGTAGGGCAGGGTTTCCAGGCCGGCCAGGTTGCCTTCGTCGGCCACGACGCCAATGTCAACCTGCCCGGCGGCAACGGCGCGGACGATGGCCGGGCTGGGCTGCTCTTCCAGACTGACCCGCACCTGTGGATGGTCGCGCAGGAAATCGCCCAGGTCTTCCGGCAGAAAGCAGTTGATCGCGTTGGTATTGGCGAAGACGGTGACCTGGCTGTGCAAGCCGCTGGCGTAGGGCGCCAGGTCGGCATGCATCTGTTCG
>NZ_LWRX01000129.1:0-29930 GCF_001683835.1 Ralstonia sp. RL
GACGAGGTGGTCGTCGCCGTCAAGCGCGTGACCGACATCATGGGCGAGATCAGCTCGGCATCGGAGGAGCAAAGCTCCGGCATCGAGCAGGTCAACCAGGCCGTCAATCAGATGGACGAAGTGACGCAGCAGAACGCGGCGCTGGTCGAACAGGCGGCCGCCGCCGCGCTGTCGCTGGAGGAACAGGCGCAGGTGTTGCGCGACGCGGTCGCTTCGTTCCGCACAGCGTAACGCGGGGCCCCGCCCACGGGAGGGGCCGCGCTGCGTTCTCGGGCGCCATGCATGGTGCTATGCTGCGCGCCAGAGAAATCAAAATCACCACGTTGGAATAGCCATGCCCGAGCGCAACCAGCCGCCCTTCCGTGGCCCTTATGGTGCGATTGCCGGGTCGAGCAGCGCTCAGGCCGGAAGAGGAGACGTTCCCGGCGGCGCACAAGAGCCGATTTCCGGCGGCCGCCCCGAAGCTGTACGCGATGACGCCGCCCAGGATCTGGCCAGCGACACCGCGCTCTGGCGCTTTGCGCTGGCGGCAGAACACGGCGGCCGCACGCCACACCCCGACGCCGCCTTGCGCGATGACTTGTCGATCCTGCGCACGCTGCGCCGCCCCGACGGGCTGCGCTTGCTCCGCCAAGGACTGCGCAGCGCATTTCCCGGCTCGGCCCTGCGCCTGACCACCTTCTGGCCGGAAGAGCAGCCGCACGCCTACCCGGCACGTACGGAAGCGCGCCCGGCCGAGTTCGGCGACCTGCTGATCCTGCTGCGCCTGCGCGGCGCGGTACCCACGCTCGATTGCCGCGCGCTGTTCGTCACCGCCCGCCGCATCGACGCACCCGACGACGCCCTCGACAAGCATCACACGCTGCCGCAGATCAGCCTTTACGAAGGCTGGCCCGATTTCAACGTCTATGCGCGCTCACCGATCAAGTCGCGCAATGCGACCTTTCTCGGCAAGTTCAATCTGTCGGAAGAGCTCGAGCCGCTGCGCCGCATCGGCCGCGACCAGCGCCACTGGCGCTACCTGACGCCGTGCACGGGGCTGCAGCAGTACGCGCAATGGCCCGGCATCCGGCCGCCCTCCCCGCTGCAGTGGCGCTGGCCGTCGGGCCCGCAGGCAGGTGCCGCGCGCCCCGGCTCGGGCTCGTTCACCGGCCTGCTGCGCCAGCTCGCGCGCCCCGAAGGCCCAGGTGAGGACTGTTCCGCCGGCACCGAGGTACCCACCTGGGGCCGCCTGATCAACAGGCTGCTCGACCATAGCTGGGAAGTCGCCCCAAGCCATGCGCTCAAGAGCGGCAACATCGGCGCGCTGGCATTCTGGACGCGGCTGCGTGCCTTCCTGACGGCAGAGTACCTGCTCGGCATGCACTCGCTGCAGAAGGGCTTCGGTGCATCGCTGCAGTTCGAGATGGCCAACGGCCTGCAGGACATCGCCCGCGACGACTGGACGGCCACCACCGGTTTCGACCCCGAAGACCTCGATGTGCCGGGCGTGCGCGGCACGCTGCAGCGCATTGCCGCCTCCAGGCTGGCCGTGTTCGGCATGAGCGCCGAAGACCCCGCGCCGCTGGCGGCCCCCCGCCCGCCGCGCGGCGTCACCCCCCGGCCCGACGGCGAACGCGAAGGGCAGCGCGTGCTGCTGATCGACGTCATCCGCCCCAGCGCGGCAGCCCTGTAACCCCAAAGCGCACATGCCGCGCCACGGCTATGCTGTGGCGTTGCCGTGCTGCCCGTTTCCGCTCGATCCATGTCTTCCGCTTCCACGACGTCGCCCCCCTGGATGTCCATCCTCGCGCTGATGGGCTCGATGGCATCGGTGTGCCTGGGCAACTCGTTTGCCAAAACGCTGTTTCCGGTGCTGGGCGCTGCCGGCACCGTCACGTATCGCGTCAGCATCGGCGCGGCGATCCTGCTGGCGTTCTGGCGGCCGTGGCGCCTGCATCTGGGCCGCTCGGATGCCGGCCGCATCGCGCTGTACGGCGTCACGCTGGCGAGCATGAACCTGCTGTTCTACCTGTCGCTGCAACGGCTGCCGATCGGCATTGCGATCGCCATCGAGTTCACCGGGCCGCTGGTGCTGGCGGTGCTGCTCTCGCGGCGGGCGCTCGATTTCGTCTGGATCGGGCTGGCGGTGGCGGGCTTGCTGGTGCTGACGGTGGCCGACAAGGCGGTCGGCCAGGTCGACCATCTGGGCGCGGCATATGCGCTGGCCGCGGGCGTGTGCTGGGCGCTCTATATCCTGACCGGCAAGAACCTGGGCGGCCTGCACGCAGGCCAGGCCACATCGCTCGGGATGACGGTCGGCGCGCTGTTTGCGCTGCCGTTCGGCGTGGCGCAGGCGGGGGCGTCGCTGCTGTCACCGTCGCTGATGCTGGCGGGGCTGGGCATTGGCGTGCTGTCGAGCGCGATTCCGTATTCGCTCGAGATGGTGGCGCTCAAGCACCTGCCGGGCAAGACGTTCTCCGTGCTGCTCAGCCTGGAGCCCGCCATCGGCGCGCTGGCCGGCGCGATCGTGCTGCACGAGCAACTGACGGGGCGGCAGTGGGTGGCGATTCTCGCCATCATTGCCGCATCGGCCGGGTGTGCGTTGACGGTGCGCGCCCCTAAGCCGCCGGTGGAACCCGGGGCCGCAGCCTAGCCGGGAAGCCTGTCTACTCCACGCCGATGAAAAAAGGCCCGGATGGGCCTTTTCTTCGAGCTTGGCGGCGAACGCCGATCAATCCCACGACAGCGCACCACCGGTCTGGTACTCGATCACGCGCGTCTCGAAGAAGTTGCGTTCCTTCTTCAGGTCGATCATCTCGCTCATCCACGGGAACGGGTTTTCCTCGTTCGGGAACAGCGGGTCCAGGCCGATCTGCTGGCAGCGGCGATTGCAGATGAAGCGCAGGTAGCTCTTGAACATCGGCGCGTTCAGGCCCAGCACGCCGCGCGGCATAGTGTCTTCTGCGTAGCGGTATTCCAGGTCGACGGCCTTCTTGAACAGCGCCGTGATCTCGGCCTTGAACTCGGCCGTCCACAGGTGCGGGTTCTCCAGCTTGATCTGGTTGATCAGGTCGATGCCGAAATTGCAGTGCAGCGACTCGTCGCGCAGGATGTACTGGTACTGCTCGGCCGCACCGGTCATCTTGTTCTGACGGCCCATCGCCAGGATCTGCGTGAAGCCGACGTAGAAGAACAGGCCTTCCATGATGCAGGCGAAGACGATGAGCGACTTCAGCAGCTTCTGGTCGTTCTCGGGCGTGCCGGTCTTGAACGACGGATCGGTCAGCGTGTCGATGAACGGGATCAGGAACTCGTCCTTGTCGCGGATCGACGGCACCTCGTGGTACGCATTGAAGATCTCGGCCTCGTTCAGGCCCAGCGATTCCACGATGTACTGATACGCGTGCGT
The DNA here is from genome assembly GCF_001683835.1 of Ralstonia sp. RL. Classification (NCBI taxonomy): domain Bacteria; kingdom Pseudomonadati; phylum Pseudomonadota; class Betaproteobacteria; order Burkholderiales; family Burkholderiaceae; genus Ralstonia; species Ralstonia sp. RL. The sequence goes on from NZ_LWRX01000129.1 coordinate 3,392, forward strand.
GTGGATCGCCTCTTCAAACGCCTGGCGCAGCAGGTACTGGCGGCATTCCGGCGCGGTGATCTGGCGGTAGGTGCCCAGCACGATGTTGTTGGCGGCCAGCGAGTCGGCCGTCACGAAAAAGCCCAGGTTGCGCTTGATGATGCGGCGCTCGTCTTCGGTCAGACCGTTCGGGTCTTTCCACAGGGCGATGTCGCGCGACATGTTGATTTCCTGCGGCATCCAGTGGTTCGCGCAGCCGGCGAGGTACTTTTCCCACGCCCACTTGTACTTGAACGGCACCAACTGGTTGACGTCGGTGGCGCCGTTGATGACGCGCTTGTCGGCGGCGTTCACGCGGCGGTTGCTCTGCGCGGCAGCGGCGTTCGGATTGTTGCCGAGGATGCCCGTGCCGGCGGCGGCAGTGGCCGACGGGGGCAGCACGCCGCCCTGGTCGGCGGTGGCGGTTTGCAGTTGCGGTTGGTACACAGGCTGCGGTGCAGCTTGCGGTTGTGCGGCAGGTTTGACGTCGTCGTCCCAGCTCAGCATAGGTGTTTCTCCTGAATTCTTTGCGCGTCGCTCCCGCCCTTTCGGAGCGCGAGGCTAGTGTCCTGCAGATCACGGTGCTCCCGCTTGCGCGGGAGCAACCTCAGGCACTGTTTAGATTTACTGGCAGGCTTCGCATTCCTCGAAACCGGGGTCGCCCGGGCGCATCGTGCACACGGCCCCTTCGGCTTCCGGCATGGCCTGCGCGGTGGCGGCAGCAGCATCCAGTGCGCTGGCGGGCGCGGCTTGCGACACGCCGGCAGCGGACACGCCACCCACATCGCTACCCGACGACACCGCATTCAGCGTGCCGCGCGACACGGTGGACTTTTCCACGTGCGTTGCACCGATCGTGCGCAGGTAGTACGTGGTCTTCAGGCCACGCAGCCAGGCCAGCTTGTACGTGTCGTCCAGCTTCTTGCCCGACGCGCCGGCCATGTAGATGTTCAGCGACTGCGCCTGGTCGATCCACTTCTGGCGCCGCGCGGCGGCTTCCACCAGCCATTGCGGCTCCACCTCGAAGGCCGTTGCGTACAGGTCGCGCAGGTCTTGCGGGATGCGGTCGATGCGGGCCAGCGAGCCGTCGAAGTACTTCAGGTCGGCAACCATCACTTCGTCCCAAAGGCCGCGGGCCTTCAGGTCGCGCACGAGGTAGTCGTTGACCACCGTGAACTCGCCCGACAGGTTCGACTTGACGTACAGGTTCTGGTACGTCGGCTCAATGCAAGCGGACACGCCGATGATGTTGGAGATGGTTGCCGTCGGCGCGATCGCCACGCAGTTCGAGTTGCGCATGCCGTACTGCTTGATGCGCGCGCGCAGGCTGTCCCAGTCCATCGTCGACGACATGTCGGCTTCGAGGTAGCCGCCGCGCTCTTCGGCCAGCAGCTTGAGCGAGTCCTGCGGGAGGATGCCGCGATCCCACAGCGAGCCCTTGTAGCTGCTGTAGCGGCCGCGCTCCTCAGCCAGCTCGGTCGACGCCCAGTAGGCGTAGTAGCACACGGCTTCCATCGAGGTGTCGGCAAACTGCACGGCGGCCTCGCTCGCGTACGGCACACGCAGCACGTGCAGCGCGTCCTGGAAACCCATGATGCCCAGGCCGACCGGACGGTGGCGCAGGTTCGAATCACGTGCTTTCTTGACCGCGTAGTAGTTGATGTCGATCACGTTGTCGAGCATGCGCATGGCGGTGCGCACGGTCTTCTTCAGCTTCTCGTGATCGAGCACCACGCTGCCGTCGGCCTGCTTGACCAGGTGGGCGACCAGGTTGACCGAACCGAGGTTGCACACCGCGATTTCGCTGTCGTTCGTGTTCAGCGTGATTTCCGTGCACAGGTTGGAGCTGTGCACCACGCCCACGTGCTGCTGCGGGCTGCGGATGTTGCACGGATCCTTGAACGTGATCCACGGGTGGCCGGTTTCGAACAGCATGCCCAGCATCTTGCGCCAGAGTTGCAGCGCCGGCATCTTCTTGAAGAGCTTGATCTCGCCACGCGCGACCTTGTCTTCATAGGCCAGGTAGGCCTGCTCGAACGCCTTGCCGACCTTGTCGTGCAGGTCCGGGCAGGTGGACGGCGAGAACAGCGTCCACTCGCCACCTTCCATCACGCGCTTCATGAACAGGTCCGGGATCCAGTTGGCCGTGTTCATGTCGTGCGTGCGGCGGCGGTCGTCGCCGGTGTTCTTGCGCAGCTCCAGGAATTCTTCGATGTCCAGGTGCCACGTTTCCAGGTACGCGCAGACGGCGCCCTTGCGCTTGCCGCCCTGGTTCACGGCCACGGCCGTGTCGTTGACCACCTTCAGGAACGGCACCACGCCTTGCGACTTGCCGTTCGTACCCTTGATGTGCGAGCCGAGTGCGCGCACGTTGGTCCAGTCGTTGCCCAGGCCGCCGGCGAACTTGGAGAGCAGCGCGTTTTCCTTCAGCGCTTCGTAGATGCCGTCCAGGTCATCCGACACGGTGGTCAGGTAGCACGACGACAGCTGCGAGCGACGCGTGCCCGAGTTGAACAGCGTCGGGGTGCTCGACATGAAATCGAACGACGACAGCAGCTGGTAGAACTCGATGGCGCGGGCTTCGCGGTCGATTTCGTTCAGCGCCAGGCCCATCGCCACACGCATGAAGAACGCCTGCGGCATCTCGATGCGGGTTTCGTTGATGTGCAGGAAGTAGCGGTCGTACAGCGTCTGCAGGCCGAGGTAGTTGAACTGGAAGTCGCGCGAGGCATCGAGCGCCGCGCCCAGGCGGGCCAGGTCGAACTGGGCCAGCTTGTCGTCCAGCAGCTCGGCGTTGATGCCGCGCTTGATGAACTGCGGGAAGTAGTCCGCATAGCGGGTGCTCATTTCGGCCTGCGTGACTTCTTCGCCGAGGATTTCGCGGCGGATCGTGTGCAGCAGGATGCGCGCCGTGACCTGGCTGTACGCCGGGTCCTTCTCGATGAGCGTACGGGCGGCCAGGATGGCCGAGTCGTACACCTGCGTCATCGGCACGCCTTCATACAGGTTCTTGACCGTTTCCTTGAGGATCGGCTCCGGGTCCACCGCATCGCCCAGGCCTTCGCAGGCCGAGACGATCACGTTGCGCAGCGCCGCCATGTCCAGCGGGCGGGTGATGCCGCCGTCGGTCACGTTCAGGCCGATGAAGGCCGGTTGCTGCTGGGTTTCGCCGGCTTGTGCGCGCTCCTGGGCGCGGCGCTCGCGGTACAGCACGTAGGCGCGGGCCACGTCGTGCTCGCCCGAACGCATCAGGGCCAGTTCGACCTGATCCTGCACGTCTTCGATGTGGAACGTGCCGCCGTTCGGGCGGCTGCGCAGCAGGGCGCGCACCACGTTCTGCGTCTGTTGGTCGACCAGCTCGCGCACACGCGCGGAAGCGGCGCCCTGCCCGCCGTTCACGGCGAGGAAGGCCTTGGTCATCGCCACGGCGATCTTGGACGGCTCGAAGCTCACCACGGCGCCATTGCGGCGGATGATCTTGTAATCGGCGTAGTTGACGCCGGAACCGGTGCCGGGGGCCACGGCCGTGCCGCCAGCGCTTTGCGCAAATTGAGTGGGATTGGCGGTGCCGGAGTGGATTTCGGATTGGGCCGTCTGCATGTGGACTCCTGTTGAACCGTTCGATTGAGGGTCCGCCGGTGGGGAACCCCAGGGCGGACTCTGGCACCACGCAGGAAAAAGAGACCGAAAAGACCCTTGTCTTTTCTCAGCCCCCAAGCGCCGGCTTGACCTGCCGTACGCCCGCCCCCGCGTGGCGCCGAAATAAGAATCCCGGAAAGCGACCACTACATCTAGTGTTTCATCCCGGGATTGGCGCTAAGTATAGTGGATCGGTCGAAGATGACCAGTCTTGACAGATGGGGGCGAAAGGCCTTCTTTCCATCCCGGATGCGCTGCCGCAAACCCGCCATCCCAGTCTGCACAAAGGGTCGACGGGGCCGGCGTGCGGCGTCGCAATGCGCACGTTTCCAGAATAATTCTTTCTATCGGTGAGGCAAGCGCGATAGACACCACCTCACCTTCGGTAGGGAATTGCGTGACGTGCACTGCACCGGTGCGTCGCCCGTGGACGACGCACAAGAAATCCGAATAGCGGCATCAGCATTCTTGTCGCGGCTGTCACTTGAGCGACAGGCCCCGTCCCTACGCTTCGGTCGCATTGCAGGGAGCGCAATCACCGCGGCGCCCTCCTGGCGCCGCGTACCACGACCGAGGAAAATCGACATGGCTTGGAACCGACCTGCCCGCCGTCTGCTGACGGCCGCGCTGGGCACAACCTTGGCCACCGCACTGGCGGCCTGCGGCGGGGGCAGCGATGGTACCCCAATCGCCGGCCAGGGCAACACCAGCCCGCCGCCGGCCGGCCCCAGCAGGAAAGTGCTGGTGGTCGGCGTGGACGGCGCCACCTATGCGCAGGTCCAGCGCGGCCTGTTGCGGCGCAGCCTGCCGAACCTGGCCGCGCTATCGGTCATGCCGGCCTCCACGGGCGGCACGCTCGGTACGACGACCGCCCAGCCGCCGCTCGACACCCCGAGCTGGGCCACCGTGCTGACCGGCACCTGGCAGAACCGCCACGGCGCGCCCGACGACACCGTCGCCACGCTGGCCGCTCCGACCGTCTTCGGCTACGTGCGCGGCGCCGCCAAGGCCGCCGGCACCACCCCGCACCTGGGCGCGGCCGTCAGCTCGGCCGTGCTGCCCGCGCTGCTCAAGGCGGACCAGCAGGCGGGCAATCTCGACACGCTGGTCGACTGCGCCCAGGCCGATCCGTGCGTCACGCAACACAGCGTGAAGCTCGTGCAATCGGGCTACGACGTCGTCTTCGCGCAGTACAGCGCGCCGGCCGCCGCTGCCCTTGACGCAGGCTTGCAGAGCGACGCTTACACCGCTGCCCTGCACGACGTCGACCAGGCCATCGGCACGCTGCAGGCTGCCATCGCCCAGCGCCGGGCGGCCAACCCGGGCGAAGACTGGCTCGTGGTCGTCACCACCAGCCATGGCCTCGACGCAACCGGCGCGACCACGTCGGCGCCCACGCTGGAGAACCGCACCGCCTTCATCGCCCTGAACAAGACCGCGAACCCGGTGCTGGGGAAGGACGGCACGGCCGCACCCACCTCCGAAGCCACGCTGGCCGCGCTGCCGAGCGAGGCCGACATCGTGCCGACCGTCCTGGCGCAACTGAACGCCGCCGTGCCGGCTGCCACACATAAGCTTGATGGCGCGGCGCTGACGGCCAATGCCGTGGGGGTACGCAACCTCCAGAGCACGGTGGGTCAATACAACGCGTCGCTGGTGCTCACGTGGCAGAACCCGACCACCGCCAGCGGCCCCATCACCGTGCTGCGCGATGGCAAGCCGGTCGCCACACTGCCTGCCACGGCCACGCAGTACACCGACAACAGCTTTGCCACCGCGACCGGCCTGTACCGCATCAACTACACGGTGGTGCGCAATGACATGCCGGTCTCGACGCTTGCGCAGATCGATTACGTTGCGCCTACGCCGCTGGCAGCCACGCTCACCAACGGCCTTGCGGCGTACTACAGCTTCGACCCGCTGCCGCCCACCGACCGCAAAGCCAGCTCGACGATCGGCCCCTGGGTGCTGGGCACCGACGGCGGCTCGGCAGCCACCGACCCGTTCGGCGGCACGGCGCTGTCGGTCGATTCGCGCGTCGACAGTTACAAGCTCACGCAGAACGGCGCCGACATCGCCCTGAGCCCCCAGTTCACCATCGGCTTCTGGTTCAAGTCTGACTGCGCGCAGGGCAACGGCACCGGCGAGCCGATCCTCTCCAACAAGAACTACACGTCGGGCGCGAATGCGGGCATTGCGCTCGGCCTGTTCGGCGGCTGCGAGGTGCGCTTCAACCTGGGCAGCGGCGGCAAGCGCGATGACATCAACGGCATGAAGTTCAGCGCCAACCAATGGGCGTATCTCGCCCTGTCGGTGGACACGCAGGCCAAGCGCTTCAGCGCCTACATCCTCGATCCGGTGCTCGGCGCGCAGAAGGTGGAAGACAAGCCCATCGCCAACACCGACGTCACGAAGCTGGGCGGCCTGGCCACGCTGGTCTGGGGCCTGAACGACGACGCCACGCACAACTACGTGCCCAACAACCCGGGCTCGCTCAAGGGCGTGATGGCCTACGACGACCTCGCCATGTGGACGCGCCGCCTGACGCTGGACGAACTCAAGACGATCAACGCGTCGCACCAGCCGCTGTCGTCGCTGAACCCCTGATCCCCTCCCCCAACCCGAACGAGACCGCTCATGAAGCCCTTCATCCACCCTCTCGCGCGGCCGCACCGGCTGGCCGCCGTGCTGCTGTGCGCCGCCACCTTGTCGCTGTCGGCCTGCGGCGGCGATTCGAACGACGGCACGCCAGGCACCGGAACCGACGCGGGCACGACCCAGCCGGATCAGCCCGGCAAACCGCCGGCCGACAAACCGAACCTGCGCTGCGCCCCCTGATCCCCCGTTCGTACATTCCGTACGCCTGAGACCGACATGACTTCCAACACCAAGCAAGGCGGCCGCCGCCACTTCCTCAAGCTGGCCAGCACGGGCGCGATCTCCGCTGCCGCACTGGCCGCGTTTCCGCCGTCGATCCGCCGCGCGCTGGCCATCCCGGCCAACAACGCGACCGGCACGATCCGCGACGTCGAACACGTGGTGATCCTCATGCAGGAGAACCGCTCGTTCGACAACTACTTCGGCACGCTGCAAGGTGTGCGCGGCTTCGGCGACCGCTTCCCCATCCCGCTGGCGGGCGGCCTGAACGTCTGGCAGCAGACCTACGTGCCAGGCAGCGGACCGAGCCGCACGGTGCTGCCGTACTACCTCGACAGCAGCGCCGGCAACGCGCAGCGCGTGTCCGGCACGCCGCACAGCTACCCCGATGCGCAGAACGCGTGGGACCTGGGCCGCATGAGCAAGTGGCCGACCTACAAGCAGACGCAGTCGATGGGCTATTACAAGCAGGCCGAGCTGGACTTCCAGTTCGCGCTGGCCAACGCCTTCACGCTGTGCGATGCGTACCACTGCTCGTTCCACGGCGGCACCAACACCAACCGCCTGTTCCACTGGACGGGCACGAACGACCCGACCGGCGCGGCGGGTGGCCCCGTCATCGACAACAGCGGCGATCACCTCGACGCCAGCGTCACCTACAACTGGACGACCTACCCCGAGCGCCTGCAGGCGGCCGGCGTGTCGTGGAAGGTCTACCAGAACATGCCGGACAACTTCACCGACAACCCGCTCGCCGGCTTCAAGGCCTACCGCGATGCCAACGCCGCGCGCGGCAACCTGGCCGACGGCAGCCCGTTCCCGCCGTACACGCCGGCCGACGAGACCGTCAGCCCGCTCATCAAGGGTGTCGGCAACACCATGCCCGACGGCGGCTTCCTGCAGGCCTTGAAGGACGACATTGCCGCCGGCCAGCTGCCGCAGGTGTCGTGGATCGTCGCGCCGGCCACGTATTCCGAACACCCCGGTCCGTCGAGCCCTGTGCAGGGCGCGTGGTACACGCAGGAAGTGCTCAACGCGCTGACCGCCAACCCGGCCGTGTGGAGCAAGACCGTGCTGTTCATCAACTTCGATGAGAACGACGGCTTCTTCGACCACGTGCCGCCGCCCGCAGCGCCGGCCTATGACAACGGCGTGCTGGCCGGCAAATCGACGGTGAGCACGGCCGGCGAATACCACACGGACCAACGCCCCTATGGCCCCGGCCCGCGCGTGCCGATGTACGTCGTTTCGCCGTGGAGCCGCGGCGGCTGGGTCAACTCGCAGGCGTTCGACCACACCTCGGTGCTGCGCTTCCTGGAACTGCGCTTCAACGTCAAGGAGCCGAACATCAGCGCGTACCGCCGCGCGGTGCTGGGCGACCTGACCAGCGCCTTCAACTTCGTCAACCCGAACACCGAAACGCTGCCGACGCTGCCCAGCCGCGACAAGGCAACCGCCGACTCGATCCGCACCGCGCAAGGGTTGAAGCCGCAGGTGCCGCTGCCCTCGGTGACGGCACAGCAGATGCCGACGCAAGCCACCGGCACCCGCCCCTCGCGCGCCCTGCCGTACGAGCTGCACGTCAGCGCGCGCGAAGACGCCACCAACCGCGCGCTGCGCCTGATCTTCAGCAACACCGGCACAGCGGCCGCCGTCTTCCACGTGTACGACCGCCTGCATCTGGACCGCGTGCCGCGCCGCTATGCGGTCGAGCCCGGCAAGATGCTCGACGACACCTGGGACGTGTTCACCGCCGACAAGGGCAAATACGACCTGTGGGTGCTCGGCCCCAACGGCTTCCACCGCGCGTTCTCGGGCGATGTGAGCGCCGTGTCGGCAGCGGGTTCGAGCGCACCGGAAATCCGCGTCTGCTACGACCTGGCCAACGCCGAGGTCTACGTGACGATGATGAACACCGGCACCGCCGGCTGCACCTTCACCGTCAAGCCGAACGCGTACCGCAACGACGGCCCGTGGACGTTCGACATCCCGGCCGGCAAGCAACTGGACCAGCACTGGCCGATCGCGCGCCAGGGCAACTGGTACGACTTTACGGTGACGGTGCCGCAAGGCGGCTTCACGCGGCGCTTTGCCGGCCGCATGGAAACGGGCAAGGACGGCGTGTCCGACCCGGCGATGGGCACGTGAGGTAGGGCTCTGAAGTAGAAAGATCAGCAGAGGAAAACGTGGGCGGCCTCGCAACGGGCCGCCCGTTTTCATTTCAGAGCGCGTGCTGATACGGGAACAACGCCGCATTGAATCCACCGAGCGCGCGCAGATGCGCCCAGTCGAAATGCGGTCCGGGGTCCGTCTTGCGGCCCGGCGCAATGTCCGAATGACCGGCGATCGCCGCAATCGGATACGCCGCGCAGATCGCCCGCACAAGCGACGCCGTGGTGGCGTACTGCTCGGGCGTGAAGGGCAGATCGTCGGTGCCCTCGATTTCGATGCCGACCGAGAAATCGTTGCAGCGCGTGCGCCCGAAAAAGTCCGACGCACCGGCATGCCAGGCGCGCGCGTCGCACGATGCAAATTGCACGCATTCGCCCGTGCGACGGATGAAGAAATGCGCCGACACGCGCACGCCGCGCAGCTGATCGAAGTACGGGTGCGCGTCGCAGTCGAGCGTGTTGGTGAAGAAACGCAGTACGTCGTCGGTGCCGAAGTCGGCCTCCGACTGTGCCGGCGGCAGGCTGATGTTGTGCAGGACGATCAGATCGATCGGCATGCCCGCGGGCCGTTCGTCGACGTTGGGCGACGGGTGCCGACGCATGGCATCGACCCAGCCGTCGGCGCCGACATGCATGGCGGGCAGCTTATGCATCGTCGTTCTGGCCGCCGAGGCCGTTGCTGGCCGGCTCCACGTCGCGCGGGTCGCGAATGCCGAGCTGCTGCATCCGATAGCGCAACTGCCGGAACGACAGGCCGAGCAGCTTGGCGGCCGCGGTGCGGTTGAAGCCGGTCTGGTCGAGCGCGGCCAGGATCACGCTGCGCTCGACAGACTCCAGATACGCCGGCAGGTCGATGGGCAGCGCGACGCTCGGCATCGGCGGCCCGCTCGGCTTGGCGGCCGGTGCAGGCTCCGCAGGCTGTGCGAGCGGCGGCTGCATGGGCTGCAACGCGCCCATGGGGCTGGGCACCGCCGGGGCGGGCGTGTACACGGCATCCGGCCAGCCCGTCACGGGCGGTGGCGGTGCCATCGGATGGATCCCGGCTGCTGCGGCCTGCGCCTCGCGCGTCCGGTGGAACAGCGGCGAGCGCTCGATCTCGGCGCCCAGCGCGCCCAGGTCGTCCACGTCGATCGACTCGCCCTCGGCAAACGCGTACGCGCGTTCGAGCAGGTTCTCCAGCTCGCGCACGTTGCCCGGAAACGGATACGCGCACAACTGCTGCAGCGCCGCGCGCGTGAGGCGCTTGGGACGCGGATCGCCATAGCGGTTGGCGAGTTGCTCGAGCAGCACGCCGGCCAGCACGGGCACGTCTTCGGCGCGCTCGCGCAGCGTGGGCATGCGCAGCTCGAGCACGTTCAGACGGTAGAACAGGTCTTCGCGAAAGCGCCCTGCGGCGACCAGGCGCGCGAGGTTCTGGTGGCTTGCGCAGACGACGCGCACGTCGACAGGGTCTTCGCGGCTTTCGCCGATCTTGCGCACGCGGCGTTCCTGTAGCGCGCGCAGCAGCTTCACCTGCATCGTCAGCGGCAGGTCGGCCACTTCGTCGAGCAGCAGCGTGCCGCCGTTGGCCGCCTGGAAGAAGCCCTGGCGATCGCTGTCGGCGCCGGTGAAGGCGCCCTTCACGTAGCCGAAGAACTCGGCCTCCATCAGGTTTTCCGGAATCGCGCCGCAGTTGACGGCCACGAAGGGCCGGGCCGAGCGCGCAGACAACGCATGGATGGCGCGCGCCGCCCGTTCCTTGCCGCTGCCCGATTCGCCGCTGATCACCACCGGCGCCATGCTGCGCGCCAGGCGCATCAGCGAGCGGCGCACCTCCTGCATGGCAGCCGAGTGGCCGGGCAGCAGCTCGCTCGTGCGTTCTGCCAGATCGGCATTGCCGGGATCGGGATCGCGCTGCTGGCGCCCCAGCGCGTTGAGCACGAGGCTGCGCAGCTGGTCGAGCGAGAGCGGCTTGGCGATGTAGTCGAACGCACCAGCCTTGAGCGCTTCCACTGCGTTCTCGGCGCTGCCGTATGCCGTGATGACGGCCACCGGCGTGCGGTCGGCAGTGGCGGAGAGCTGGCGCACGAGTTCGATGCCCAGACCGTCGCCCAGGCGCATGTCGGTCAGCACGAGCGCAAAGCGCTGACGGGACAGCGCCTCGCGCGCTTCGGCCAGGCCGCTGGCAAGCACCACGTCGTGCCCCATGCGGCGCAGGGAGATCTCCAGCAGCTCGCGCAGGTCGGCTTCGTCATCGACGACGAGGATGGGTTCGCGAACGATGGCGGCTTTGGACATGGATCAGCAGGTCAGCGGAATATCAGCCGGCGGTTCATTCCGCTGCGGCCAGGGCGGGTTGATCGAACATCAGCGTGATGACGAAGGCGCGGCGCGGCAGCGTCTCACGCGCCTCCATGGTCAACGCTCCGGTCCGATCGAGCAAGGACTCCAGCGCGATGGCGCCGTAGCGGATCTGCGCGTCGTTGGCGCTGCACAACTCGCGCGCCATGTACAGGCCCAGGCCGGTGCCTTGGGCGTCATTCGTGAAGAACGGCTCGAAGAGGCTGCGCTGCTGCTCGGCGCTGACCTCGGGGCCGTCGTTCCAGATGACGAGCTCGGCGTGCGTGTCGTCCAGCGCGTACGCGGCCAGCAGGATGGAGCCCGGCACACGGCGGCAGTAGCGCAGCGCGTTGTCGAGCATGTTGCCCACCACCTGCTGCAATTGCGCGGGGTCGAACAAAACAGGCTTGTCCAGATCCACCGCCACGCGCACGAGATTCGGGTTGATTTCAGCCGATTCGCCCGCGCGGCGCAGCGCTTCGGCGCGCCAGCGCTCGACCACCTCCGGAAGCACCTGTGCCAGTTGCACGCGCACGCGCTCACCACGCGGGCGGCGCGACAGCATCAGCACGTCGGCGACCACCTGGTCGAGCCGGCGCACGTTGTCGCGGATGATGCGCAGCAGGCGCGTTTCCACACCCGAGCCTTCCCGGCGGGCGTGTTCACCGCCGTCGCCCGGGTCATCCAGCAACTCGGCCGCCTGACTGATGGCCGCCAGCGGATTGCGAATCTGGTGCGCGACGCTGGCCACCAGCCGCCCCATCGACGCGAGCTTTTCCTGCTGGGCCTGCTCGGCCACGCGCTCCCAGCTTTCCACGTGGACGAGCACGGTGTCATGCAGCTCGTGGCGCAGAAAGGCCTCGTCGTCGGCCGACCAGCCCTGAGTGGTGGCCTCCGCCGAAGGATGGCGCAGCCGCGGCGATTCGACCTCGCCCGGTCGGCCGAGGCCGATGGTGCTGACCAGGCTTTCCATATAGACGCTGCGCAGGTTCGCCAGGCTGGGCAGGATGAAGCGCAGGCGCAGCCGGGCATGCAGCGCGGCGCGGCCGCCCGGAACCACCGGCAGGAGGTCGAGAATGCGCGGCGCGTCGTCGTCTCCGGTGCGCTCTGCGGGGCGGCTCTTGCGGCGCAGCCACTGGCGCAGCGTCTCCAGCAGCGGGCGCAGGTGCGGCACGTCCTTCAGGTCGAACAGCATCGCACCGCCGGCGGCGAAGGCGCTCTGCGGCACGCCCAGCAGCACGGCCGCCGCCGGGTTCGCGGCGACGACGCGGCCGTCGGCACGCACCAGCATCACGCCGTCCTGCATGTCATGGACCATCAGCCGGTTGACGAGCTGCTGCAGCCGCAGCTCGCGCTCGCGCGCGAGCGTCAGGCGCTCCTGCGCGATCTGGCGGTGCGACAGGCCGACCATCATCAACGCGGCCATCATGTAGACGAGGCCATACAGCCCCGCCGATGCCAGCCCTGGCGCGATCACGCCATCGCCGAGCATCTGCAGGAACGGATCCGCCAGCACCACCATCGACGCCACGGCCGCGGTGAACAGCGCAAAGAGCAGGCTGGTGAGCGCGCCCGCGGCCAGCACCGGCATCAGCAGCACCATCGCGACGCTCGCCGACAGGCGCGAGAGCGTCGCGTACGCCAGCCCCAGGAACAGCAGATCGAGCACCACATCGAGCCGCACCCGGAACTGGAACCGCGAACGCCACCACCCCGCAGCGGCCAGGATCAGCAGCGCGAGCGCCAGGTACGGCAGCGTCAGGCTCAGCAGGGCTTCGTCATTGAGGAGCGCCGCCGCTTCGTTGTGCTCGCGCGGCACCATCACGAACAGCAGCAGCACCAGCGCAACGGCCGCGCGGCTGAAGGCGAAATAGCGCAGCAGGCGCCATTGGAACTCGGGCGGATCCGGTTCGCGCCACACCGAGCGGATGGCCCGCCATGCGTTCAGGCGCGACAGCACGCTGCGGCCGGCGGGTGTCGGTGCGGCTTCCTCTGCGCCCGCGGGCCTGGCGTGCGCGGTGCCGGAGGCCTCCGGCGTCATGCGCGGCCCCGGTCGGCGTGCTCTGGACAACGGTAACGGCCACCGGGCAGCGCGATCATGCCGGTGCGCGGCGCGTGCACCCCGCACACGGCGCATTGCTCGATAGGCTGCGAAGCGTGCGACCCGGGCGCCTGCTCGCCCGCGCCGGCAGGCGCGCCCGACGGACGGGACGGGCGCGCAGCCAGGCGGCTCAACCACCACCAGCCGGCAAGCAGCATCAGGATCAGCAGGACAGGACGCGCCATGGGAAACGGAACAGGGTCGGACAGCCGCGCAGGCCGGCTACGTGCGATGCAGGATGACCTCGAGCACGAAGCGGCTGCCCACGTAGGCCAGCAGCAGGATCGCGAAGGCGGCCATCACCCAGCGCAGCGCCACCCGGCCACGCCAGCCATAGAAGTGGCGGCCGATCAGGATGCCGCCGAACATGAGCCACGACAGCACCGCAAAGACGTTCTTGTGATCGAAATGGACGGCGCGGTGGAACAGCTGCTCGGAGAACAGCACGCCCGAGGCGATGGTCAGGGTGAGCAGCACGAAACCGGCGCCGATCAGGCGGAACAGCAGCTTTTCGAGCGTGAGCAGCGGCGGCAGCAGGTCGAGCCAGCGGCTCAGCCACCCGCCTTCTGCCGGACGGTGCATGGTATGCAGACGGCGCTCGGCGGCCAGCATCAGGATCGCGTGGAACGCCGCCAGCGTGAACAGCCCGTAGGCCACGTTGGCGATGGCAAAGTGGAGCTTGAACAGGGGGCTGGCCGCGTAGCCGAGAATCTGCGCGCCGGGAAAGGCCAGCGGCAGCAGGCTGCCGACCAGCGCCACGGGCATCACCAGCAGCCCGAGGCCGGCCAGCGAGAAGAAAAGGCTTTCGATCCAGAAGATGCCCACACCCAGCCAGAGCATGGCCGAGAGCGCATAGGCGAAACCGAACACCATCGCGCTGGGCGGGAAGATCGTCTCGTGCAGCAGCAGGCCGTGGGCGCACAGCGCGCCGAGCAGCGCCCAGCGCCACCAGCCGGGCGCAGTGCCCGCGGACGCCGGCGGCGGCGGCACGAGGACCGTACCGCCGGGAGGGTGCCCGCCCGCGCCGATGGCTCCAGCCGCGGCCGGAGCCTCGAGCCCGCCGCGTCGCGCCCACGCCGCCCAGGCGAGGGTGCCGTAGAGAAGCGCCGTCAGCGCATACAGTACAATCACCATTTGCACAGTTTACCGCAGCGCACCCTGGTTTTGGCCGGGGCCCGCCCCGCCGAGGCCCCCACCGGGCGGCGACGCAACATGCTGGCAATAACCCCATTCGAGCCGGCGCGACGCAAGCCCGCGCCGGCCGCTTCTTCCCCAACGCTGTCCCCCATTCCGGATTCCTGTCACTGTCATGCTGGATAACCTGACCCAACGGCTCGCGCGCGTGGTCAAGACCATGCGCGGCGAAGCGCGCCTCACCGAAGCCAATACCGCCGAGATGCTGCGCGAAGTCCGCCTGGCGCTGCTCGAGGCCGACGTGGCGCTGCCGGTCGTGCGCGAGTTCATTGCCCGCGTCAAGGAAAAGGCGCTCGGCGAGGAAGTCATCACGAGCCTCTCGCCGGGGCAGGCGCTGGTCGGCATCGTGCAGCGTGAGCTGACCGCCATCATCGGCGGCCAGGAAGCGCTCGAAGGCGTCGGCAACAACGTCCTCGGCGGCCGTGCGGCGGAGTTGAACCTCAACGTCACGCCGCCCGCGATCATCCTGATGGCCGGCCTGCAGGGTGCCGGCAAGACCACCACCGTCGGCAAGCTGGCCAAGTGGCTCAAAGAGAACAAGAAGAAGAAAGTGCTGACGGTGTCGTGCGACGTGTACCGCCCCGCCGCCATCGCGCAGCTGAAGACCGTCTCGGAGCAGGTCGGCGCCGACTTCTTCCCCTCGCAGCCCGACCAGAAGCCGGTGGACATTGCCGCCGCCGCAGTGGACTGGGCCAAGAAGCACTACCACGACGTGCTGATCGTCGACACGGCCGGCCGCCTTGGCATTGACGAGGCGATGATGCAGGAGATCGCCGCGCTGCACGCCACGCTCAAGCCGGCCGAAACGCTGTTCGTGGTCGACGCGATGCTCGGCCAGGATGCCGTCAACACCGCCAAGGCGTTCAACGACACCCTGCCGCTCACGGGCGTGGTGCTCACCAAGCTCGACGGCGATGCACGCGGCGGCGCGGCGCTGTCGGTGCGTCACATCACGGGCAAGCCGATCAAGTTCGTCGGCGTGGCCGAGAAGCTCGACGGGCTGGAGCCGTTCTACCCCGACCGCATGGCCCAGCGCATCCTGGGCATGGGCGACATCCTCGCGCTGGTCGAAGAGGCGCAGCGCGGTGTCGACATGGAGGAGGCGCAGAAGCTCGCGGCCAAGATCAAGAAGACCGGCGGCTTCGACCTGGAAGACTTCAAGGCCCAGATCGGCCAGATGAAGAAGATGGGCGGCCTGGGCAGCCTGATCGACAAGCTCCCGGCGCAGATGGCGCAGCAGGCGCAGGGCGCCAACATGGACCAGGCCGAAAAGCAGGTCCGCCGCATGGAAGGCATCATCAACAGCATGACGCCGGCCGAGCGCGCCAAGCCGGAGCTGATCAAGGCGAGCCGCAAGCGCCGCATTGCCGCCGGTGCGGGCGTGCAGGTGCAGGAAGTCAACCGCCTGCTCAACCAGTTCGAGCAGATGCAAGGCATGATGAAGAAGCTCAAGGGCGGCGGCATGATGAAGATGATGCGCGCCATGGGCGGCATGAAAGGCGGCATGAAGGGCTTGTTCGGCGGCCGCTGAGGCGGCTACCCTGTCGCCTCGAACCCCCTGACCGATTTGAACCGAACCGTTTTCCCCCACTGACACGATGCTGAGCGCAGAACAGGCCCGCGAACTCTGGGCGAACTCCGAAGAAATCGTCAGCGAAGAGGCCGTGCGCGGCTCGCTGGACCGCATGGCCGAAGAGATCACCGAGAAGATCGGCGACACCTTCCCGATGGTGCTCTCCGTCATGGGAGGCGCGGCCGTCTTTACCGGCATGCTGCTGCCCAAGCTGACCTTCCCTCTGGAGTTCGACTACATCCACCTCTCGCGCTACAACAACCAGACGGTGGGCGGCGAGATGCAATGGCGCGTCGCGCCGCGCGAGTCGGTCAAGGGCCGCACGGTGCTGGTGCTCGACGACATCCTCGACGAAGGCGAAACGATGGCCGCCATCCGCTCGCGCATCATCGACATGGGCGCCGCCGAGTTCTACTCCGCCGTGCTGTGCGAGAAGAAGCTCGCCAAGGACAAGCCGCTGTACCCCGATTTCTGCGGTTTTTCCGTGCCGGACCGGTACGTGTTCGGCTGCGGCATGGACGCCAAGGGCTACTGGCGCAACCTGCCGAGCATCCGCGCGCTCAAGAACACCTGACGTAGCGCGCGGGCAAAAAAATGGGCGACCACCGAGTCGCCCTTTTTGTTGCCGGCGCCGCGCTCAAAGCTGTTGGGCGAAGATGCGGATGCCCTTGAGCAGCATCTCGACCGAGATCGCCACCAGGATCAGTCCCATCAGCCGCTCGAAGGCCATCACGGTACGCTCGCCCACCAGTCGCTGGATGTGCGTGGCGCTCAGCAACACCACCGCGCACACGGCCATCGTCGCGCATAGCGAGCCGACCCATGTCCACATGCGACCCGGCGCCTGCGACACCAGCAGCATCACCGTGGCCATCGCCGACGGCCCAGCGATGGCGGGAATCGCCAGCGGCACGATGAAGGGCTCGGTGGTCGGCTGCGCATCGGCGGCGCCTTCGCGCGGAAAGATCATGCGCAGCGCGATCAGGAACAGCACGATGCCGCCCGCGATCTGCAGCGACATGTCGGTCAGGCTCATCATGCGCAGAAAGCCCTCGCCGAAGAACATGAAGACGAGCAGCAGCGCAAACGCGATGCCGACCTCGCGCAGCACCACGCGGTTGCGCCGCTCCACCGGCACCGGCCGGAGCGCAGAGATGAAGATGGGAATGTTGCCGAGCGGATCGGTGATCAGCACCAGCAGAATCGTCGCCGAGAGGAACGTGTATTCCATGCGCCCGACCGTCGCTCAGGCACTGCGGCGGTACGGGCGTTCGCGCAACCACTTGGTGGCGATCCACTTTTCGCCGCGCTCGACCGGCAGGCCGGCATGCAGCGTGTCTTCATCGAGCGTGCCATCGGGCCGCTTGTAGACGAAGAAGACCGCGTTGCCCTTGACTGGCGCCACCTCCAGCCCGAGCTTCGGAAAGCCCGTCGCGCCGCCGGCCTGCACGCTGTTCAGGTAGATGACCATGGTGGCCACGCGCTGGCCGCCGACCTCGAGCTGGCGCGCCTCGCCGGTGCGGCCCGGATTGAAGAAATCGAAGTGCGGCTGATATTCGCCGCCCGGCTCATAGTGCAGCACCTGGAAGCCCTCGCCGTGCTCGACCGGTACGCCCACGGCCTGCGCGATCCGCGCCTCGATCCGGGCGATGAGCGGGTGCTCGCCCACCTGGAACATCGCACCCTCACTGGTGCGCGCGGCGATCAGGTTTTCCTCGCCGGTCTCGGGGTTCACCACCGGTGAACGCTTGAGCCGATTCCGCCCGATGGCGATCAGCTGGTCGCACTCGTCGTCCGAGAGGAAGTGCTGGAACAGCACGATGCGCGGCGTTTCGATGGCGAAGAGGATCGGAATATCGCCGTCGGCCGTGCGGACGGCATTGCTGTTCTCATCCGGCGCCTCCACGGCAGGGACGGGTACGGGCGCCCCGGAAGGAGCCGGCGCGCGACGGGCAAGCGCCTCCTCGACCACGCGCCGTGCGAAGGCGCCGTCATAGCCGGATTGCACCATCGAGGCCACCAGCGGCTCTGCCTCGAAGCCTTCGTCCACGTGACGCTGCAGCCAGTCGTGCAGCGCGTCGGACATCGTCGCGTACGGTTGGGTCGTAGACATGCGCAGGATGCAGCGAGCGGGAAAGATGGCCCTATTGTAGGCCGACCGCCCGCTAGAGGACGATCACGAACCGCCGGCGATCCGCAGCGGCGAGAACGGGTTGCGCGCGGGTGCCTCCGGCGCGGCCTTTGCACGCCGGCCACGTTCGGCCGGAACCGGCGCGGATACCGTCATGGCGCTCGACTCCTCGTACTGCCAGCGCTTCCACGCCGCCAGCACCGCATTCGGATATTGCGGCTGGCCCCGGCTGCCGTTGTAGCGGCCCAGCGCCAGGTACAGGTTGCCGCCTTCCATGTCGAGGTAATGCCGCAGGATCGTGCAGCCGTAGCGCAGGTTGCTCTGCAGGTGGAAGAGCTTGCGGACGTCCTTGTCGCCGATGGAACGCGTCCAGAACGGCATCACCTGCATCAGGCCCATCGCGCCGGCGCTGCTGATGGCGTACTTGCGGAAACCGCTTTCCACCTGGATCAGGCCGAGTACGAGCGCCGGGTCCAGGCCCGCGCGCTTGGCCTCGTAGTACGCCGTCTCGATCAGCTCGACGCGTACCGACGCCTGCGGAATCTTGCTCGACAGGCGCACCGACATCTCGGCCAGCCAGCGCAGGTAGCCGAGCTGCTCCTCATTGCTGGCAAACACGGGGCGCAGCGGGCGGCTGTCGGCCACGGCGGCAGACAGCGCACTGCGCACGGAGTCCGCCAGGTATTCCTCTTTCTGCGCGCCCGCCCACGCCGCCTGCGCGCCTGCAAGCAGCACGGCCGCACACAGTGCGGCGGCAATCGGACGGGGCAGGCGGCAGCACATGCGGTGGCGTGCGTTATTGCGCGAGACGCGCCTTCAGTGTGGCCAGCACATCGGCCGGCGCCACGGCGGTGGCGGCCTCATCGCGGCGGCCCTGGAATTCCAGCTTGCCTTCCTTGAGGCCGCGGTCACCCACCACGACGCGGAACGGCACGCCGATCAGCTCCCAGTCGGCGAACATCGCGCCCGGGCGCTCGCCACGGTCATCCAGGATGACGTCGATGCCTGCGGCGACCAACTCTGCGTGCAGGCGGTCGGCCTCGGCGCGCACGGCGTCGGAGCGGTCATAGCCCACGGGACAGATCACGACCTGGAACGGCGCGATCGACGCCGGCCAGATGATGCCGCGCGCATCGTAGTTCTGCTCGATGGCCGCGCCGAGGATCCGCGTGATGCCGATGCCGTAGCAGCCCATCACCATGGGCTGGGTCTTGCCGTTCTCGTCGAGGAACGTGGCGTTCATCGCCTCCGAATACTTGGTGCCGAGCATGAAGACGTGGCCGACTTCAATGCCGCGGCAGATGGAGAGCGTGCCCTTGCCGTCCGGCGAAGGGTCGCCTTCCACGACGTTGCGCAGGTCGTAGACTTCCGGCTCGGGCAGGTCGCGGCCCCAGTTGGCACCGGTGTAGTGGTAATCCTCTTCGTTGGCACCGACGACGAAGTCGCTCATCACCGCCACGGTGCGGTCCGCCACCACCTTGACCGGGTGCTTGGTGCCGATGGGGCCCAGGTAACCGGGACGCGTGCCGAATGCACGCAGGATTTCGCCCTCGGTGGCGAAGCGGAAATCGGCCAGGCCCGGCACCTTCGATGCCTTCACCTCGTTGAGCTCGTGATCGCCGCGCAACAGCAGCAGCCAGATCTGCGGCTCGCCGCCATCCACGTCCGTCGCCAGCACGATCGACTTGACCGTGCGCGACAGCGGAATGCCCAGCTGTTCGGCCACCGCCTCGCACTTGGCGCGGCCAGGCGTGTGGGTCTTCGTGAGCACCTCCGTGGCGGCACCGCGGGGCGTGGCCGGCGCCACGGCCTCGGCGGCCTCGACGTTGGCGGCGTAGTCCGACGTCGGGCAGTACACGATGGCGTCTTCGCCCGTCTCGGCAATCACGTGGAATTCCTGCGAGCCCGAACCGCCGATGGCGCCGTTGTCGGCCGCCACCGCGCGGAACTCCAAGCCAAAACGCCGGAAGATGCGCATGTATGCGTCGAACATCTTCTGGTACGAGACCTTGAGCCCTTCCGCGTCGCGGTCGAAGGAGTACGCGTCCTTCATGGTGAATTCGCGGCCACGCATGACGCCGAAGCGCGGACGGCGCTCGTCACGGAACTTGGTCTGGATCTGGTAGAAGTTGACCGGCAACTGCTTGTACGAGCGGATCTCGGTGCGGGCGATGTCCGTGACCACCTCTTCCGAGGTCGGCTGGATGACGAAGTCGCGCTCGTGGCGGTCCTTGAAGCGCAGGAGCTCGTCGCCCATCTTGTCCCAGCGGCCAGTCTCCTGCCACAGCTCGCCCGGCTGCACGACCGGCATCAGCACTTCCACCGCGCCGGCGGCGTTCATTTCCTCACGCACGATCTGCTCGACCTTACGGATCACGCGCAGACCCACGGGCATATACGTATAGAGGCCCGCGCCGAGCTTCTTGATCATGCCGGCACGCATCATCAGCTTGTGCGAGACGATCTCCGCGTCGGCGGGCGCTTCCTTGAGAGTGGAAATGAAGAACTGGGACGCTTTCATGCGACTGACAATAAGGGATGGCGCGGCGAACCAAAGCCGCGAGAACAAGGGCAAAAGCCACCGGAATCAGGAGATGAGACGTGGCGTCGGCCGCACATTGGCGTGCTCGGCGCCCTCCCCCAGGAGGCGCGAGTGAGCGGCAACATTTCGGCTTCGGTGACAGCCGGGCCACGGGCCGCTCTATAATCGGCGTAATTCTAAAGTATTCGAGGTGCAGTCATGCTCGATCGTGAAGGCTTCCGCCCGAACGTCGGCATCATCCTCATCAACGCAAGAAACGAGGTGTTCTGGGGCAAGCGCATTGGCGAGCACTCCTGGCAGTTTCCACAAGGCGGCATCAAGTACGGCGAAACGCCCGAACAGGCGATGTACCGCGAACTGCACGAAGAAGTTGGCCTGCTGCCGGAACACGTCCGGATCGTCGGTCGCACGCGCGACTGGCTGCGGTATGAGGTGCCGGACAAGTTCATCCGCCGCGAGATCCGCGGCCACTATCGGGGCCAGAAACAGATCTGGTTCCTGCTGCGCATGGTCGGTCGCGACTGCGACATCCAGCTGCGCGCCACCGAGCATCCGGAGTTCGATGCCTGGCGGTGGAGCCAGTACTGGGTGCCGCTGGACGCCGTCATCGAGTTCAAGCGCGAGGTGTACCAGCTGGCGCTGTCGGAGCTGTCGCGCTTCGTGCAGCGGCAGAACCGTGCACCGCTGTCGCCCTACGGGCGCACGGGCCAGCACCGCGAGCGCGACGGCCGCGAGCGCCCCGGCGCCCAGGCAGGCCGCAGCGATCCACCTGGACGCGGACAGCGCCCGCAACCGGCGCTGACGACGGCCACGTCCACCACGGTCATCGTCGAAACGGTAAGCGTGCCCCTGCCGGGCCCCTCCTCCTCTCCCAACCCCGACGACACGGTTCCCAAGGACAATTCGTGACTCTGAAGACGACGACACGTGGAGCGCGACGCGCTCTCGTGCCGCTCGCGCTGGCGGCTGCGCTGGCGTTGGCGGCATGTGGCCACAACCGCACTGGCGATCTCGAAGACAGGCTGCTGCTGGACCCGTTCAATGACAAGCCGTTCAAGGAAGACGCTGTCACCTTCCCCGCTCCGCCGGTCGACCGCGATGCGGTGCCGTTTGAGGTCGGCGGCCGCAGCGATTCACCGCTGCGCTTTGCGATCGATCCGAAATCGGTGTCCATCGGCAAGGACAACGTGGTGCGCTACACGGTGCTGATCACCAGCCGGACCGGCGCGCGCAACGTCAACTACGAAGGCCTGCGCTGCGACACCGCCGAGCGCCGCATCTACGCGACGCTGCGCAACGACACCAACCAGTGGGTCGGCAATCGCGCCGTCGACATGAACGAAAGCGCCAACGCCGACTCCGCCAGCATGAACGCCTACAAGGCCGCCGGCGACTGGCAGCGCGTGGGCAACGGCGGGCCGACCGACTACGCCTCGGCCCTCATGCGCACGTACTTCTGCGACGTGCGCTCGGTGGCGGGAGACGGTCGGGCCTCTACGCTCGTGCGGCGGCTGAGCCAGTCCGGGCGCTATTACGGGCCCTGAGCAACACCGCGCATCCAAAGACAAAGGCCAACCCCTTGCGAGGTTGGCCTTGTTGTTTTGACCCGTCCGAGCGGGATCAGAGCAGCACGAGGTTGTCCCGGTGGACGAGCTCGGCCGCGCTGACATAACCCAGCACGGCTTCAATCTCGGAGGAAGCCTTGCGGGCAATC
This sequence comes from Ralstonia sp. RL, assembly GCF_001683835.1. Classification (NCBI taxonomy): domain Bacteria; kingdom Pseudomonadati; phylum Pseudomonadota; class Betaproteobacteria; order Burkholderiales; family Burkholderiaceae; genus Ralstonia; species Ralstonia sp. RL. The sequence goes on from NZ_LWRX01000129.1 coordinate 25,671, forward strand.
AGCCGCGCCTCGGCAGACGAATAGTTCGTCAGCCCGCGCGCCACTTCGCGCCCGGCCGCATCCACGCAAGAGATCACCTCCCCGCGTGCGAACTCACCCTGCACCTCGGTCACGCCGATCGGCAGCAGTGACTTGCCGCCCGCCGTGAGTTTTTCCACCGCGCCGGCATCGAGGACAACGCGTCCGCGCAGCTGCAGGTGGTCGATCATCCATTGCTTGCGCGCCGCCATGCGGCCCGTCTGGGCGCGCAACTGCGTGCCGATGGCCTCGCCGTTGGCCAGGCGCGCCAGCACGTTCTCTTCACGACCCGAGGCGATGATGGTGTGCGCGCCCGACTTGGCCGCGCGCTTGGCCGCCAGAATCTTCGTCAGCATGCCGCCCTTGCCGATGCTCGTGCCGGCACCGCCGGCCATCTGCTCCAGGTCGGGCGTACCGGCCTGCGCCTCGTCCACGAAGCGGGCGTTCGGATCCTTGCGCGGGTCGGCGGTATAGAGGCCGCGCTGGTCGGTCAGGATGATCAGCGCATCGCCTTCGATCAGGTTGGTGACGAGCGCGCCAAGCGTGTCGTTGTCGCCGAACTTGATTTCGTCGGTGACGACCGTGTCGTTCTCGTTGATGATGGGCACGACCCCCAGGCCCAGCAGCGTGAGCAGCGTGGAGCGCGCGTTGAGGTAGCGCTCGCGGTCGGCCAGGTCGCCATGCGTGAGCAGCACCTGCGCCGTGCGGATGCCGTGCCGCGCGAACTCCGATTCGTACACCTGCGCCAGGCCCATCTGCCCCACGGCGGCAGCGGCCTGCAGTTCGTGGATCTCCTTCGGACGCCTGGCCCAGCCCAGGCGCTGCATGCCTTCGGCAATCGCGCCGGAGCTGACCAGCACGACTTCCTTGCCGGCCGCGCGCAACGCTGCGATCTGCGCTGCCCAGCGTGCGATGGCAGCCTGGTCCAGGCCTCGTCCGTCATTGGTGACCAGACTGGAACCGACCTTGACGACAAGGCGGCGCGCATCGGCAATCAGCGAACGCAGGGCCATGGTGGCGTGTCTCCGAAGAATGTTGTGTTTATGCGTTGGTGTCGCCGTCGTGATCGACGTTGTGCAGCGTCGGATCGAGGCGCAGGTCGGGCGCGGCGGCGGCGGCGTCTTCTTCGGCGCGCAGTTCGTCCAGGTATTCCTGGATGGCGTGGACCAGCGCCTGCGTGCCATCGTGCGTGAGCGCCGAGATGCGGTGCACCGGCCCTTTCCATTTGAAGCGCTTCACGAAATCCTTCACGCGCGCTTCACGCTCTTCCTCGGGCACCATGTCGAGCTTGTTCAGCACCAGCCAGCGCGGCTTGTCGTACAGCTCGGCATCGTACTTCTTCAACTCGCCGACGATGGCCTTGGCCTCGGCCACCGGATCGACGCTCTCGTCGAACGGCGCCAGGTCGACCACGTGAAGCAGCAAGCGCGTGCGCTGCAGGTGGCGCAGGAACTGGTGCCCCAGGCCGGCGCCTTCTGCCGCGCCTTCGATCAGCCCGGGGATGTCCGCCACCACGAAGGACTTCGACGGACCCGTCCGCACCACGCCCAGGTTCGGGTGCAGCGTCGTGAACGGGTAATCGGCAATCTTCGGGCGCGCGTTGGAGATGGCGGTGATGAGCGTGGACTTGCCTGCATTGGGCATGCCGAGCAGCCCCACATCGGCGAGCACCTTCAGTTCGAGACGCAGGTTGCGGCGCTCGCCCGGCTTGCCGTCGGTCTTCTGGCGCGGCGCGCGATTGGTGCTCGACTTGAAGTGGATGTTGCCCCAGCCGCCCTCGCCACCGCGCGCCAGGCACAGGCGTTGCCCGTCGACCGTGAGGTCAGCGATCAGCTCGTCGGTATCGGCGTCATAAATGACCGTACCGACGGGCAGGCGCAGGGTGATGTCCTCGCCCGCGGCACCGTAGCAGTCCGAGCCACGGCCGTTCTCGCCGTTGCGCGCCTGGTGCTTCTTGGCAAAGCGGTAGTCGATCAGCGTATTGATGTTGCGGTCGGCCACCGCCCACACGCTGCCGCCGCGTCCACCGTCACCGCCGTCCGGCCCCCCGAACGGGACGAATTTCTCGCGGCGCATCGAGGCGCTGCCGTTGCCGCCGTCACCAGCGATCACTTCAATCCGGGCTTCGTCGATGAACTTCATGGAGGTCTCCGCCCGTGCGGCACACGCGCACGGCAGTAAGGGAAATGGAGCTAACAGAACGCGCCGGCCACATCGTACCGCCGGGCATCATCGGCCGCGTTTTGTTAGCGCCAGAAACGAAAAAGCCCCGCACGGGTGCGGGGCCTTTTGACTACAAGGCTGGATCAGGCCGCCGGAACAACGTCGACGAACTGCTTCTTGCCTTCGCCGCGGGTGGCGAACTTCACGTGGCCATCGACCAGCGCGAAGAGGGTGTGGTCCTTGCCCATGCCCACGTTCACGCCAGCGTGCGTGCGGGTGCCGCGTTGGCGAACGATGATGCCGCCAGCGTTGATGGCTTGGCCGCCGTACACCTTCACGCCCAGGCGCTTCGACTCGGAATCGCGGCCGTTCCGTGTGGAACCGCCGCCTTTTTTCTGTGCCATGACTGAACTCCTATCCGGTTACGTAGACGACGCGGCCTTAGGCCACGATCGAGTCGATACGCAACTCGGTGTAATTTTGACGATGCCCTTGGCGCTTTTGATAGTGCTTACGACGGCGCATCTTGAAGATGTGCACTTTGTCGTGACGACCGTGGGAGATGACGGTGGCTTTGACGGCAGCCCCGCTCACCAGCGGCGCACCAACCTTGAGTTGGTCGCCGGCGCCCACTGCGAGCACCTGGTCAAGCGTGATTTCTGCGCCAACGTCCGCCGGTATCTGTTCTACTTTCAGTTTTTCGCCAGCAGCAACCTTGTATTGCTTGCCGCCGGTTTTTACGACCGCGTACATTGTCGGACCTCGTTAAAGAACTAAACGTGACTCTGGTGCCACTCGCAGCCCGCCTGCGCAGACAACGGACACAGAGAACTCGCAACTATACAAGAAAAACCCAAGCAAATCAAAGACTAAAGCGTGCCGCCCGCACAACGGCCTGCCACGCCGCGCCCAGCTTGCCGGCATGCCGGCCAAACCGCCTGCTTGCTCTATAATCTCGCGGTTTTTGCGCCGCACGCCGCGCGCATGCCGACGATCCGCCACCGCATCCCGCTGGAACCCGCCTTGACCCAGACCTCCGCCTCCGTCCTGCTCGCCCCCGTCGCTGAAGACATGCGCGCCGTCGACGCCGTGATCCGCCGCCGCCTCGGCTCGGAGGTCGTGCTGATCAACCAGATCGGCGAGTACATCATCAGCGCCGGCGGCAAGCGCCTGCGTCCTGTGATCCTGCTGCTCGTCGCAAATGCGCTTGGCTACAAGGGCGAACATCACCACGAGCTGGCCGCGGTGGTCGAGTTCATCCATACCGCCACGCTGCTGCACGACGACGTGGTCGACGAATCGGACCTGCGCCGCGGCCGCAAGACGGCCAACGCCGTGTTTGGCAACGCCGCGAGCGTGCTGGTGGGGGACTTCCTCTATTCGCGCGCCTTCCAGATGATGGTGCAGGCCGACAGCATGCGCATCATGCAGATCCTGGCCGACGCCACAAACATCATTTCCGAAGGCGAGGTCTTGCAGCTGCTGAACATGCACGACCCCGACGTCACGGAAGAGCGCTACCTGCAGGTGATCCGCTACAAGACAGCCAAGCTCTTCGAGGCCGCCGCGCAGATCGGCGCGGTGCTCTCTGGCGCGGATGCCGCCACGGAAGAGGCCGCCGCGGAATACGGCCGCCGCATCGGCACCGCGTTCCAGATCGTCGACGACCTGCTCGACTACACCGCCACGGCCGACCAGATGGGCAAGAACGCGGGCGACGACCTGCGCGAGGGCAAGCCTACGCTGCCGCTGATCCATCTGCTGCGCAACGGCACCGAAGAACAGCGCACACTCGTACGCCAGGCCATCGAGCAGGGCGGCACCGAACATTTCGACGCCATCTTCAGCGCCATCCACGCTTCTGGCGCGCTCCACTACACGCGCCAGGCCGCCGAACGTGAAGCCGCTGCAGCCGAAACCGCAGCAAACGCATTGCCCCCTTCCCTTTTCCGCCAGACGCTGATAGACTTGTGTGCTTTCTCGCTGCAACGTCAGTCCTGACGCGCACGGGATCTGCGAAGAAGCATCGGGGTGTAGCTTAGCCTGGTAGAGCGCTACGTTCGGGACGTAGAGGCCGGA
>NZ_LWRX01000203.1:0-43868 GCF_001683835.1 Ralstonia sp. RL
CAAGACAAAGAAAGTAAGTCGCCCCCGGCAGGGGGTGAAACAAGGGATGCACCACCAACAAACAACCATATCGACAACAACAAGGAGACAACACATGCAGCACCCCCGCCGCACCATCCTCCGCCTGTCAATCGCCGCCACGCTGGCCACATCGCTCCTGGCCGGCGCCATCACCACCGCCCACGCAGAAGCCACCGAAGTCCGCATCTCCCACGGCTACGGCATCCTCTACCTGCCCATCATGGTCATGGCCAGCGAGCACCTGCTGGAGAAGCAAGCCAAGGCCGCCGGCCTGGGCGACGTAAAGGTCAGCTACCGCATCCTCGACGGCGGCAACGTCATCAACGACGCCATGCTCTCCGGCGCGCTCGACATCGCCTCGCTGGGCGTGCCCGGCTTCCTCACGTTGTGGGACAAAACCCGCGGCAGCGCGATGGAAGTGCGCGGCCTGTCATCGCTCAGCTCGTCGTCGATGTACCTGATGACGCGCAACCCCAACGTCAAAACGCTGGCGGATTTCTCCGACAAGGACCGCATCGCCGTGCCCGGCATCAAGACCTCGTTGCCCGCCGTGGTGCTGCAAATGGCCGCCGCCAAGACCTTCGGCGACAAGCAGTTCAACAAGCTCGACCCGATCACCGTGCCGCTGCCGCACCCCGACGCCACCGCCGTGATGCTGGCCGGCGGCAGCCAGATCAACAGCCACATGGCCTCGCCACCGTTCTCGTACACCGAGGCCGCTGCCCCGGGCCTGCACCGCGTGTTCAACACGGTCGACGTGCTCGGCAACATCACGCTGGACATGACCTACACGAGCAAGAAGTTCTACGAGGCCAACCCGAAACTGTCGGCGGCATTCGTGGCGGCGCTGGACGAAGCCAACGCATTCATCGCCAAGGACAAGACCAAGGCGGCGCAGATCTACATCGCCCAGTCGAAGGTGAAGAGTTCGCCGGAAGAGGTGAAGAAGATTCTCGATGATCCGGATTCGCGCTTCACGACGACGCCGGTGGGTGTCGCACACTATGCTGAGTTCATGCAGCGCGTGGGCACGCTCAAGAACAAGCCGGCGTCGTGGAAGGATCTGTTCTTCCCAACGGTGCAGAGCCGGCAGGGTTCGTAAGCACGCCGCGCGCAGCATCCACACGGAGACATTCCATGGCACTACGCATCGTCAGGCTCGGCGAGCCGCGTCACCCCGATGAAGGCTTGCGCATCGGCACCGTGCGGCGCCCGCCGCGCGGCGTGCCCAAGGAAGCATTCGCCAGCCGCGATTTCTATGACGTGTGGATGCCGCTGCTTTCGCCCACGCCCGAACTGGTCAAGCAAGCCCAGGCCGCGCAATCCCAGCACGATGAAAAAGCCTGGCACACCTTCGTGCGCCACTTCCGCACCGAAATGCGCGACGGCGATGCCGCCCGCCTGCTCGACATGCTGGCCGCGCTATCGCATCAGACCAACCTGTCGGTGGGCTGCTATTGCGAGGACGAAGCCCATTGCCACCGTTCCGTGCTGCGCGTGCTGCTGCAGGAGCGCGGCGCCAGAGTGGTCGGCTGACCCGGGCGCCTCAGCGCTGTCCTACCCCGCTCGGGTGACGACACTGCCCCCCGGCGAACCTATAACGAACGTACGCGCGACGCCCGTTTCGGCATCGCGCGGCCATCGTTTAGTTTCAGGAGTACCGCCATGGGCCGCCGCTACATCGACTGCCGGGCCTTCCCTAGCGAGACCAACTGCTCGGTCGCCATCAGCGCCGACAGCGACGCCGAGCTGCTCGAAGCCGCCGTGCAACACGCCGTTTCCGTGCACAAGCATGCCGACACGCCCGAGCTGCGGGCGCAGCTTCAAACGCTGTTCAAGGACGGCACACCCAGCGCCGAAGCGCCCCAGGTGGCAGCAGCCTGACCGCGCAGCCGCGTCAGCGGCGGGCGGATGCCGCGAGCATCAATCGCACCACATCGCATTGACTGTGCGTGTTCGTCTTGCGATAGACGTGCTTGAGGTGCGTGCGCACCGTGTCGAGCGAGATGCCGAGCTTGCGGGCAACGCTTGCCGGATCGGCGCCGTGTGCCAGCAGGTCGGCCACATCCGCCTCCCGCCGGGTGAGGTGGAAGAGACCTGTCAGCCAGGCGTTGGCCGGCTGCACCGGCGCCACGCCTGCGCGGGCGGCCGCGCGCTGCCAGCACAGCGGCAGCGCCTGTGCCACATGCGGCAGCAGAGCGAGCGGCCCCGCCCGGTACCCCGCACGCGCTCGCTGCCCCCGCGGCCGATCCTCGAACCACACCATGCCGCGCACTTCGGCGTCGGCAATCGGCCAGCCGGTCACGCCGTCGCCGTGCCTGGCGTGCAGCAGCAGCCTGGCCATGCAGACACCCTGCGACGCCGCCCAATGCCACCGCCCATCAACGCGCCAGCGCACCATGGCTGCGGCATGACGTGCACCGCACGCATCGCGCACTACGTCCATCATACCCACGGCATCGCCCGCGCACGCCGCCACGTAGCATTGGCGCAGCACGATTGCCGAGGCATGAGACGGCATGGCAACAAAGCGCGGCATGGATGCAATACGGGCGCAGCGGCCTGGCCGGTGCGCCCGTCGAAAAAAAGAACTTCATTATAGGAAGCACGCTTTGCGCGTGCTGCCATTTTTGCCCTAGGCCAATCCGCCCATCAGGCAAGGACACGGCGCGCCATCCAGCGTGCGCGCAGGTGATCGTAGGCGAGGTTGAAGAAGAACGTGTACGGCAGAAACAGCAGCATGATGCCGATGTCGAGCACGAACGCTTCCCACAGACCGACGTCGAGCCACCAGGCGGCCAGCGGCACCAGCATCAGGACCAGCCCGCCTTCGAACAGGCAGGCATGGACCACCCGCAGGATCACGGTGCGCGAGAGCCTGTAGCGACGCTCCACGCGCTCGAAGATGGCGTTGAACACCATGTTCCACACCATCGCCACTGCCGCAAACATGAGCGTCATCACGCCCATTTCGGCCAACGGCAAATCCATCAGCCAGCTAAACAGCGGCGCGCAGATCAGCATGGCAACCAACTCGAACGTCAGCGCATGGACAAGGCGCTCGGCCGGCGTTTTCTGTATGACTTGCATTGCATATACCTCCAAAGAACAGGGGTATTTTCATCGGTAAGAACCGTATGATCCAGTTCTTTGATATCGGTTTTTCCGATACTATGGGCGCTATGCCGCTCGCCGGAGGACTCAATGCGTCATTCACCCGAAGCCTTGCTCGCCTTTGCCGAAGCCGCCACGCTCGGTTCCTTTTCCGCCGCCGCCCGCAAATTGGGCAAGCGGCAGTCCACGATCAGCGAGGCGATCGCCAATCTCGAAATCGACCTGGGCCTGACGCTGTTCGACCGCAGCACGCGCCAGCCCACGCTGACGGAGGCGGGCCGCGCCATGTTCACGCAGGTGCGCCGCGTGCTCGAGGCCAGCGAGCAGATGGACCGGCTCGCCGCGCAGATGGCTGGTGGGCTGGAGGCACGCCTCACGCTGGTGGTGTCCGATACCTATCAGTCCGACCGCTATGAGCAGACGCTCGCCACGCTCGAGCAGCGCTACCCCGAACTTGAACTCGAATGCCTGATCGCCGAGCACGAAGACGTGGTCGACATCATCCAGCTGGGCCGTGCCCAGATCGGCCTGGTGGCCGCGCAGGCGGCATATCCGGCCGATATTGGATGGGCAACCATTGCGGAACAATCGGAGATCGGATTGTTCGTGGGGCTGCAGCACCCACTCGCCCGATACGGCGACGAGGAAGTGCCGCACGCCATACTCCGTGAGGCGCGCGAGCTGCGGCTGAACACGTTCGTCGATCCGACGGGCCCGCGAACCGACGCTGTGCCCGTGCGCAGCCTGCGCCGCTGGTCGGCGCCGAGCTACCTGATGCTGCTGGAAATGGCGGTGCTGGGCTTCGGCTGGACGGAACTGCCGCGCTGGCTGGTGGACCACTTTGCCGCCGACCGCCTGCACGAAATCCGCGCACGGGGCTGGCCCCGCCAGGTGCAGGTCGATGCAGTATGGTCGCGCAACCGTACGCTGGGCCAGGCAGGGGCGTGGCTGCTCGAAACCATGCTGTCGGGCTGATCCGTCAAAGCGGCTCGTCCAGCCGTTCGATGATCAGCCGGGACAGACGCGCCGTCTGCTCCTTGGTCAGCGTGAATTCCACGCCGAACGATGGAAACGCCGTCGTGCCTTCTTGCACCGACGACGTACCGGCCACGCGCCCCACCAGAGCGAAATCCTCCTGCTGCCCGTCGACGTAGGCGCTGAAGTCCAACGCAATGCGGTCGCCCGACCGAAACGTCGGGGCGGCACTCTGCACAAGGGCTCCGTTCAGGCAGATATCGCGCAGCACGGCGACGCGGTCCGTCGGCGCCGGGCACTGCCCTTCGGGACGCACCGTCGCACCAATGCGCACCTGCACCCGCCGCGCACGCCGCAACGGCATCTTTTGGACCTTGGCGGGCATGGACAACACGAGATAAGGCACCGGGAACTGGCCCGTCGCGACCACGCTGCACATCATGGTGATGACCGCGCGGCCCGAGAAGCCGCGCACCATCAGCACGTCGCGCGCTCCGGGCCGCAACGTGCGCTTGGCATCGGCAGGCTGCGTGATGAAGAGCGCCTCGCCTTCCACGTAGCCGATCAACCGGCACGGCAGAGGCCCGCGCAACGGCGCCGACTTCTCGTGGACTTGCAGCACGGTTCCGATGCTCAGCCCCGTGGCGCTCAGGCGCGGCCTGCCTTCCGGCGGTTCCTTGGGAGGCTCGGTGCCGGCGGTGTCCTGGGTGTCGACCTGCGTCAACGCCAGCACGGGCCCATGCTGGAACAGGAGCCGCACATCGTCGGGGTCGTGCACGACAACGCCGGCGGGCAACAGCAGACGGCCAGCGGGGTCGCCCATGATGAAAGGCAACGGTTGCCCGATCGGTACATCGTCCTGCGTGAGTTGCCGTGCGGCTTGGATCATGTCTTGGAGCGAGTCGTCTGTCGTGGTCACGGGCAAAAATGCCCGGGCAGGAACCTCCGGCATCTTGCAACAATGGCCGGTAAACCGACGGACATCAACCCCCCTCACGCGGCCTCATGCTGACGCCCGTCAACGGCAAGCGTTTTGTCATCCGGCCAGCGCCGTCGCCTCGATCTCCACGGCCAGGCCGTAGTGCAGCGTCGGCACCGGCACCACCGCACGCGCCGGGCGCACGTCCCCGATCCACGTACGGTACAGCGCATCGAAAGCCGGCCAGTGCGTTTCCATGTCGGTCACGTATACGCGCACCTGCACGAGGCGCGAGCGGCTGGTGCCCGACGCGGCCAGCACGGCGTCGAGGTTGGACAACACTTGCCGCACCTGCGTCTCGAACGGCGCGTCGACGAGTTTTTCACCGGCCGGCGTCACGGGAATCTGACCGGCCACGAAGACGAAGCCGTTGGCGCACACCGCGTGCGAGTAGTGCCCGGCGGGCGGGCGCAGCGCCGGCGCGTTGAGATAGCGCGCCTCGGTCGTGTCGCTCATGCGTGCTCCAGAACGAGCCTGGCGAAGTGCTGCAGGTCGACATTGCCCCCCGAGATGACGATGCCGACGCGCCTGCCGCGCACATCGACCTTGCCTTGCAGCGCCGCCGCGGCAGCCAGGCAGCCCGTAGGCTCGACCACCGACTTCATGCGGCCCGCAAAGAAGCGCATGGTGGCGACGAGTTCTGCATCGCTGACCGTGACGATGTCGTCGACGAGTTGCCGGATCACGGCAAACGTGTAGCGGCCCAGATGCTGGGTCTGCGCGCCGTCGGCCAGCGTCTTGGGCGTATCGATATGGACGATCTCGCCACGGCGCAGGCTCTGCTGGCCGTCGTTGCCGGCTTCGGGCTCCACGCCGATGATCTTGCAGGCGGGGTTCAGTGCGCGTGCGGCCGTGGCACACCCCGAGAGCAGCCCGCCGCCGCCCAGCGGTGTGAGCAGCACATCGAGCGGGCCGACTTCTTCGATCAGTTCCTTGGCCGCCGTGCCCTGCCCGGCCATCACGTGCGGATGGTCGTACGGCGGGATCAGCGTGAGGCCGTGTTCCTCGGCCAGCTTGCGGCCGATGGCCTCGCGGTCTTCGGTGTAGCGGTCGTAGAACACGACTTCACCGCCGTAGCCGCGCGTGGCTTCCACCTTGATGACAGGCGCATCCTTCGGCATGACGATCACCGCGCGCATGCCGAGCAGCCGCGCCGACAAGGCAATGGCCTGCGCATGGTTGCCCGACGAGAACGTGATCACGCCCGCCTTGCGCTGCTCGGGCGTGAACTGCAGCAGCGCGTTGTATGCGCCGCGAAACTTGAAAGCACCCATGCGCTGGAAGTTCTCGGCCTTGAAGAACAGCTCTGCGCCGGTCTGCGCGTTGGCGGTGCACGAGGTCAGCACGGGCGTCTTGTGCGCCACGCCTTGCAGGCGGGCATGCGCGGCAGCAATGTCGTCGTACGAAAGGGGCAGGCTCATGCAATGTCCTCGGAGTTTTCGGGCAGGTAGGTGTAGACGGTGGAGCGCGCCACGCCGAGCGTCTGCGCGACTTCAGACAACGCGCGGCGCAGGTTCAGCAGGCCGCTGGCGGCCAGTTCTCGCATGGCCTCGCGGCGCTGGTCGAGCGTCATCGCCATGGGTGTGGTGTTGCGCGCGACGGCAAAGCGTTCGAGTGCGGCACGCACTTCTTCCACGCGGCGGGGCGCGAGCGACTCGGCCACCGGCGGCGCTGCCACGTCAATGCGCACCAGTTGCGTGAGGCCGGCCGTCACGGCGCCGAGCATCGACACGTCCATGTTCAGGCAGATGGCGGCCACGTACTCGCCGCGGCTGTTCTTCAGCCCGATCGACGTGCTCTTGGCCGGCCGCCCATCGGGAAACCGGTTGGCGTAGTTTTCGATGACTTCCGGGAAGCCGGAATCGGCCATGCGCGCCAGGCCCATTTCCGTCGCGGCGTCGCCCACCCGGCGGCCCGAAAGATTGTTGGCGATGGCGACCACGGAATGGTCGGGATCGGTCAGGTCGTGCAGCACGACCTCCACCAGCGGCGCCAGCGTCTTGCCTAGCGCCTCGACGATCTTGCGCCCCTCGCGCAGGAGGAGGCGGTTTTCTTCAGCAGCCCTCATGGGTGTTGACGATACGTTATTTGTTGACATTTCGTCAATGGAAAGAGGCTCTGGCGCGCGCCGTCGGCCACCTCGCGCCACCGCTGAACTGTTACGCAATGGTCAACGTTGCAGCCTTTGTCTTCTGACAAACCCTCGGTGTGGTCAACGCGCGCCCTTGGCCGGCGTTAATCGGTCACGCACGTATCCCGTGTGCCTCGTTGAGGGTCTCGTTATGAAACTGTCTGCGTTGATGTTTTCGATGGGTGCGCTGGTGATGGGATCGGCGTTTGCGCAGGGCACCGCGGCGCCGGCCGCGCCCGCCGCCGCGGCACCTGCTGGCGTGCACGCAGTCTGCAAGGACGGCACGCCTTATAGCGGGGCGACCCTCAAGGGTGCCTGCCGCGGTCATGGCGGCGTCGACAAGAAGGCCAGCGCCGCGAGCGCCTCGACGGCACCTGCTCCGGCTCCGGCCCCTGCGGCCGCTGCACCGGCCAAGCCGGCTGCTGCCGCGCCCGCTGCACCTGCTGCAGCACCCGCCCCGACGCCCGCGCCCGCGCCGGCCAAGCCCGTTGCCGCTGCACCCGCCAAGCCGGCTGCCGCAGCGCCAGCCACCGTGGCTGCCGGTGGCGGCCCCGACAAGGTCTGGGCCAACGCCACCACCAAGGTCTACCACTGCGCGGGCGACCGTTACTACGGCAAGACCAAGCAGGGCCAGTACATGACCGAAGCCGACGCCAAGGCCCAGGGCATGCGACCGAGCCGAGGCAAGGGCTGCGCCAAGTAAGCGCCGCCGCCTGCTGCTGACACCGCACGCCGCGCCCGCCTGGTCGCGGCGTCTTCCTTTTCTGCCCTGCATCGCATGCCTTCACACCAGGAACATTCCGCCACCGCGCTGCAGCACGCAGAGAACTTCGCGCCGCTGGCCGCGCCCCCGCAGACGCCGCAGCGCCGCGTGCTGGGCGATGTGGTCGCCGGCCTGTCGATTGCGGGCCTGCTGCTGCCCGAAGCCGTCGCCTATGCGGGCATCGCGAGCCTGCCGCCGCAGGCAGGGCTGATCGCGCTGCTGTGCGGCCTCGTTGTCTACGCGCTGCTCGGCACAAGCCGGTTTGCCATCGTCTCGGCCACATCGTCGTCTGCGGCGGTGCTGTTCGCGACGGTGCTCTCGGAGCCCGGTACGAACGGCGCGACGGCACTCACGATGGCGGCGGCGCTCGTCATCGCGACGGGCGTGTTGTTCATCCTGGCCGGGCTGGCACGGCTGGGCGGCATGTCGGACTTCATCGCGCGGCCGGTGCTGCGCGGCTTCACGTTCGGGCTGGCACTGACCATCGCCATCAAGCAGTTGCCGAAGATCCTGGCGGTGCCCGTGCACCACAGCGACACCCTCCGCGTGGTACTGGACCTGCTCGGCAGCACGGGAAGCGCCAACCGCTACAGCGCGGCGCTCGGCGCGGTGGCACTTGTGCTGCTCTTCGGGCTCGGGCGCTGGGGGCGCATTCCGGCCACGCTGGTCGTCATCGTGCTCGCCATCGCAGTGGGCTATGGCGTCGACTGGCACGCTTATGGCATTGCCGTGGTGGGCCAGATCGACCTGCAGAACGTGAGCTTCGGCGTGCCGAGCCTGGGCCGCGTGCAATGGATGCAGAGTGCGGAGCTCGGCTTTGCGCTCATGCTGATCCTGTATGCCGAGTCGTACGGCTCGATCCGGAACTTCGCGCTCAAACACGGCGACAGCATGTCGGCCAACCGCGACCTCGTCGCGCTGGGCTGCGCGAATCTGCTGTCGGGCCTGCTGCACGGCATGCCGGTCGGCGCCGGGTATTCCGCCACGTCGGCCAACGAGGCGGCGGGCGCGCAGTCACGGCTGGCCGGGCTGTGCGCGGCGGCCGTGGTGGCGCTGATCGTCTGGCTGTTCCTTGCGCAGCTCGCACGGATTCCCGAGCCGGTGCTGGCCGCGATCGTGATCTTTGCCGTCAGCCATTCGCTGCACCCGGGCGTGTTCAAGCCGTACTGGACATGGCACCGCGATCGCCTCGTCGTCATCGCCGCGCTGCTGGCCGTGCTGGTGCTTGGCGTGCTGCACGGGCTGCTGGCGGCGATCGGCGTGAGCCTGCTGCTGACGCTGCGCCAGCTCTCCGAGCCCAACGTGAGCGTGCTCGGACGCCTGCGCGACAGCCATGATTTCGTCGATGTGTCCCTGCACGCCGACGCGAAGCCGCTGCCTGGCGTACTGATCGTCCGGCCGGAGGTGCCGCTGTTCTTCGCCAATACCGAACGCGTGCTCGGCAACGTGCGGGCGATGCTGCAGCAGCCGTACGACGTGCCCTTGCGCACGATCATGCTGAGCCTCGAAGAAACGCCCGACGTCGATGGCTCGGCCATCGAGGCCTTGCGCATCTTTGCGGCGGAATGTGCGGCGCGCGGCCTGCAGCTGATGCTGGTGCGGCTCAAGCCGCGTGCGCTGGCCGCCCTGCTGCGCGCCACCGACGAAACGCTGCGCCCGGCGATGCTGCACGAATTGAGCGTCGATGAGTGCGTGCAGTCCCTGGCCGCCGGCGGTTGACACGCACGAGGCGCGGCGGCCACGACTGCCATCGGTCAGCGCGCGACGGCCCCGCCGCCGCCCGCGCGTGCCCCTTCGAGGATGATCCGCGCCAGCTTGGCGTAGTCGCCATCGAAGTGATGGCCGCCGGGCAGCCTGACGAGCTGAACCTGCTTCGGGTCCAGGGCGGGGCAATTGCTGTCCTTCTCGTCCTTGCCGTAGATGCACATGCCGAGGCCCGTGGGCAGCCTCTGCGCCTCGGGCAGGATCAGCAGGCCCGACGAGCTGCTCGACACCCAGTTGGTCATGTGGAATTCGAAGTCGGCGCGCTTGCCCAGGCCCATCATCACCGCCAGCGCAACGTGGTCGCGCGAGGCGGCCGGCATGCGGTTGACGATGAACGGCAGCACGTCGGCGCCTTGCGAATAGCCGATCAGCAACGCCCTCGGCTTCTTCCACCGCGCGGCGTAGAAGCGCACGAGGCGGTCCATGTCGGCGGCAGCGGAGGCCGGTGTGCGCGGCGTCCAGAAATAGCGCAGCGAATCGACGCCGACCACCGGCACGCCCGATTTGGACAACGCGGCCGCGACCTCCTTGTCCAGCCCGGCCCAGCCGCCGTCGCCGGAGAGCAGCACCGCGAACAGGTCGGACGACGTGCCGGGCTGCGCGGCGACCTCGATGATCGGCAAGTCCGACACCGCGGCAGGCGGCGGCGCAGCGGGTGGCTTGCGCTGCGCCACGAGCTTGGCGAAGGCGGCCTTGAACAGCTCGTTCGCGGTGATGGGCTGAGCGTTCGCGCCCGACACGGACGCCGGCAGCGCCACCGACTGCGCGCCCGAGATCGTGTTGATGAAGGCTTGTGTGGCATGCGCATCGCACAGCGGGCCGGAGCGGCGCGCAAACGGCGTGAGCGTGTCGGATTGCAGCACGACCCACGGCGCCGACAGCTTGGTCGCCGGCAGCAGCACCACGCCGGCGTTCTCGGGCGGCTTGGTGCGCTTGGCGGTGGTCCGGCTCTCGCTCTGGCGGCGGCTGAAATGGATGCCCTCGCCCTTGCACAGCGGCTTGCGCAGTTCGAGCACCGGGCAGAACTCGATCGACATGGCTGCCGCGAAGATGTTGGGGCGCGCCTGGGCGATCATGGCGTACGCCAGCGCACCGCCTTCGTTGTCGCCGACGAGGATGGGCGGGAAATAGCCCGGCACCTTCTCGTACGCCTGCAGGAAGCGGCTGAAGTTTTCGAGATCCCCGTCGGGGAACGCGCAATCGCCAAAGTCGGCCTCGAGGCTGGAGAACAAAGCGGGCGTGGAGAGCCCCGCCACCAACGCACCCTGGTCGGCCAATGCCTCGGCCATGCGCGAGGCCGTGGTCGTCCAGCCCAGATCGCCCGAAAGCATCAGCACGACCGAGCGGATTTCGCCCCTGGGCTTGTAGACCGGCACATCGCGAAAGCGCCCGTGGGTGACGAACTCGACGGCGCCGGGCGCGGCAGCCGAGGTGGCCGGCGACACGACCGGCAGCGACAGCACGCCGCCGTTGGCTGCCTTGTTGGCCGCGACGGCGGCGGGGCTCATCTGCACGCGCGGCGGCATGTCGCCCTGCGGTGGCGCGGCTGTCACGCCGCTGGCGCCGGTCATCCCGACCGGCGGCACGAGCACCGGGCCCTGCACCGGCGCGGGCTTCGGTGCGGTAGCGGCCGCCCACGCATTGGGCACCACGGCGCACGCGGCCGCCAGCGCCATGCAGGCCGCGCCCACGCGGGCCGCCAGACGCCAGCCCCTGGGCTGCACTCCCCGATGCCGCGCCTCTTGCGGGCGCGGTGCTTGCCGACTCATTTGGAGATCACTCCCTTCAAGCCGCCGCCGATCAGCGCGGCGACGTCCGTCAATGTAAACAGCGGCGCGAGGCCGCCGCGTGCGAGCAGGTAGCGGGCTTCCCATACCGGCTCGAACTTGTCCTTGAAATTGCGCAACCCGCGGAAATTGTAGAAGCGCGCGCCATGGCGGAACATCATCCGTCCGAACCGGTGCCAGCGCGGCGCAAGCTGGTGCTCGACCATGCCGGACATGGGCGCCATCCCTAGTCCAAAGCGCTGATACCCCTCGGCCTGGAAGTGGAGAATGACCTTGCCGAACAGGAAATCCATCGTGCCCGGCGGCACGTTGCTGCGGTAGCGCATCAGGTCGACGCTGGCCTCGATGCGCAGCACGTCGGGGCACATCAGCGTGGCAAAGGCCAGGATGGCGCCTTCGCGTCGCACCACCGCCACGGGCTGGCGGAGGATGTAACGGTCTTCAAACGCGCCGAGCGAGAACCCCTTCTCGCGCGCGTTCTGGTTGCGCAGCCACTCGTCGGAGATGGCGCGCAGCTCCTCCAGGATGGCCGGCACGCCTTGGGGCGGCACGATCTCGAACGACAGCCCTTCGCGCTCGCCGCGCGTCACGCCGTGGCGCAGGTTGGCGCGGCGGGATCCCTTCAGGCTGAATTCCGGCAGGGACACGTATGCCTCCTCGCCGAGCTTGTACGCGCGCAGGCCGGCATCAAGGTACAGCGGCAGCGTCTGCGGGCGCGTCTTGTAGAACGCCGCGCGGCCGCCGTGCGCATCGGCCATTTCGATGAAGCGCCAGATCAGCTCGGGCCACTCCTGCTGCGCGCCCACCGGGTCGGACAGCGCCACCCACGAGCGCCCCTGCCGGGCATACATGATGAAAGCCTTGCCGGACGGCGAGAACAGCAGGCTCTTGTCGCCCATCAGGGCGAGCACGGCGTCGGCGGCGGGTTGGGCGCGGATGATCTCGGCGGCGCGGGCAAGGTCTTCTTCGGTGGGCAGGGCCGTCTCGCCGGGCTCGCTGCGGAACAGTTGCCACAGGCCGAAGCCGAGGCCCGTCACGGCCACCGCCATGAGCGCGCGGATGGAGCGCGGCGCATCGCCATCGAAGGTGAACTGCCACCAGAGCTGGTTGGCGTAGGCGACTTCGCGGTAGGCAAAGAAGAGGATCCACACGCACGCCGCGAACACGCATGCCATGGCGATGAGCCAGCCGGCCTCCAGCCGCTGCGAGAACAGCGACGACGGCCGGTCGAACTGCCGGCGCGAGATGACCAGCAGCACCGCCAGCGTCACGAGCACCGCCATCTCCGACACGGCGATGCCCTTGGGCAGCGCCAGCACGCCCGCCAGCAGCGACAGCACCAGCGCCGCCCACCACGCCGCGTCGAGCCGATGCAGCAGCCCCCGCGCGACAAACAGCATGACGAGCCCCGCCACGCTGCCGATCATGTGCGACGCCTCCACCAGGAACAGCGGCACGTGCATGCGCAGGAGATCTTCGGCCTCGTCGGTGGCAGGGGTGACGCCGGAGACGAGCAGCATCACGCCCGAGACCATCGTCAGCGCCGCCAGCAGCCCCGGCGATAGCTTGACCGCCGCGCGCCCGAACGGGGCAAACGGCGCACCCGCACCGGTGCCCGAGCGCAGCTCGAAGACGCCGAGCATGGCGGTGGCCAGCACCAGCGGCATCAGGAAGTAGATCGCCCGGTAGTAGAGCAGCGCAGCCAGGATCTCGGCCGGCGCCGCCTGGTCGCCGCACCCCAGCAGGATCACGGCCTCGAACACCCCCAGGCCGCCCGGGCTCTGGCTCAATACGCCCAGCGTGACGGCCAGCGCGTAGAAGGCTACGAACGTGGGCAGATCGACGGCGCCGGCCGGCATCAGGACCCACAGCGCCGCCGCCGCCGCGCTCAGGTCCGCCGCCGAGATCACGAACTGCCGCGCCGCGAGCCCGGGCGGCGGCAAGCGGATTTCCCAGCGGCCGACCAGCGTGACGTGCCGCTGCCGCAGGCACAACGCCAGCAGCACGACCACGCCAGCCAGAACGAGCAGCGCCACCGCTTCGAGCAGCGACGCCGGCAGATGCGTGATGGCGGCGATATGCGGTGCGCCCCACAGCAGCCCGACCGCGCCGAAGGCCGTGGTGGACACGCCCAGCGCGCTGGCATCGAACGCCACGGCAGCGGTCACGCGGTCGGCGTCGACACCGGCCGCTGTGTACAGGCGCGTGCGCACCGACCCCGCCGTCAGCGAACCGAGCCCGATCGTGTTGCCGAGCGCATAGGCAATGAACGAGGTGGCAGCGACCGTGCCTGGCGCCAGTTGCGCGCCGACATACCGCAAGCCCGATGCGTCGTACCGCGTCAGGGCGGCATAGCTGAGCGCCGTGGCCAAGGCGGCCAGCAACAGGCGCGAGAACGGCATGGCATGCAGCGCAGCCACCATGTCGGCGTAATGCACGTGGTCGAGCAGCGCATACAGGCTGTCGAAGACGAGCGCGCCCAGGACGAGCACGATGCCGATGACGGACCAGCCGCCCAGGCCGAAACCGGAATCGGCGCGGGAGGCGCTGGCGGATGGGTCGAGCGCGGCGTCTGCGCCGTCACGGGCGGAACGCTTGGGCGACGGTCTGCGCGAGGGGGGACTGGCGTCGTTGGACGCGGCGTCAGGCATGGTGAAACACGAAATCCTGCTGGCTTGAAGGGTGCGCCACGTCATGCACGCGGCTGAGCGCGGCGCCGGTGGCGCACCGGATGGGATGCGGGTACGCGCAAACGGGAGGTATCGGCGCGCGCCGGGCCGGAATCTGGCGGCCCTGCGGCTTGCGCCTCAAGAAGCGTCCCCAACCTGTGTTGAGCCCCCGTTGTTGCCGGGCGCGGTCGGTTGTCTTGCGGCCGCCGGCGCGCCGGTCATGTCGCGCGTGCGCGATCCGAACGTCATCTCTGATGTCACGTAATACGGACGAAGTGGCGATTGCGTTGACACATATTGCGCATTTTATGGCCTGGGCGCCTGTGCCGGCACTTCCGGCGGGACATCGGGCTTGCCGGTATCGACCGACACCGGGTCGCTCGCGGGAAAGGTTTCTTCGATGCCCTCGTCGAGCAGTGCCTCTTCGTGCGTATCCGCGACGGGCGGATACGGGTTGGCGGGCGCGGGCGTGGGCGAGGCGCGGTCGTCTGGCATGGCGTTCTCCAAGGGTGCGGATCCAGCATAGGCAAAGGTGGTGATGAGGTGGGCGGCCCGCCCCATCGACGCGGTGCGGTGCGGCGCGCCCGGCACATCCCCCAAGGGGTTAGCAAGTGCTGCACCTGCGCGACGCGGCGGCGTAGGAGCGCGTACGCAAACGTTTTCTCTGTGCAAAAGGTTCTACAACCTATTGCCTAGGAAGGTGGAGTCCGGTACACAATCGTCCGTCTCATCACTAATTCACAATTCGCGCATGCCTCTCCAGCGCGCTACGGCGGCCCTTCTGCGACGCCCTCCCCTGCTGATCGCCGGGGCGTCGGTGCTGTCGCTCGTGGTGACTGGGTTGACGGCACTGTCGCTGTGGGAGATGCGCGTCGACGCGCTGGCGCGCGCGCGGGACAGCGCAGACAACCTCGCACTGATCCTGCAGCGCGACATCGCGCGCAACATCGAAGTGTACGACCTGTCGCTGCAGGCCGTCATCGACACGGTCCATGATCCAGTCATCAGCGCGCTGCCGGCCAACGTGCGGCAGCTGGTGCTGTTTGACCGGTCCACCAACGCACAGGACATGGGCTCGCTGCTGGTCACGAACGCGGCGGGCGAC
The DNA here is from genome assembly GCF_001683835.1 of Ralstonia sp. RL. Taxonomy (NCBI): domain Bacteria; kingdom Pseudomonadati; phylum Pseudomonadota; class Betaproteobacteria; order Burkholderiales; family Burkholderiaceae; genus Ralstonia; species Ralstonia sp. RL. Next base: position 15,309 of record NZ_LWRX01000203.1, read on the forward strand.
GTGGTCGTCGATTCGCGCGCGGTGCCGCCCCGGCGCATCTACCTCGGCGATCGCGACTACTTCCAGGTGCAGCGGGGCTCCCCGAACATGGGGCTCTATATCAGCGAGCCGTTCAAGCCGCGCGTGAGCGGCCTGGAGACGTCGATCGGCCTGAGCCGGCGCCTGAACGGTCCCCACGGGGAGTTCAACGGCATCGTGGTCGGCACGCTGCGCCTGAACTACTTCCGCCGGCTCTTCGACGGCATCAACCTCGGCCCGCACGCGGCCGTGACGCTGGTGCGCACCGACGGCACGCTGCTCATGCGCCGCCCGTACGACGAACAACTCATCGGCCGCAGCGTTGCCGGTGCCACCGCGTTTCAGAAGCGCCTGCTGGCACCCGAGGGCTCCTACATCGACGTCGGCGGCATTGACAACATCGAACGGCTCTACAGCTTCCGCCATATCGGAGACCACCCGCTGATCGTCACGGTCGGGCTGGCCACCGAAGACATCTACGCCGAATGGTGGCAGCGCGCCTGGGTGATCGGCGGCATTGTGCTGATCCTCGACGCGGTGTTCATGGTGCTGTCTGTGCTCTTTGCGCGGCAGCTGCGCAAGCGCCTCGAGATGGAGCAGCAGCTGCAGCTCATGGCCAACACCGACAGCCTGACCGGCCTCGGCACGCGCCGCGCGCTCGATGCCGCGCTGGAAATGGAATGGCTGCGGTCCAACCGGCACCGCACGCCGATGTCGGTCCTGATGATCGACGTGGACGACTTCAAGCGCTACAACGACCGCTACGGCCACGCCGCCGGCGACACCGCGCTGCGCACCGTCGCGCGCTGCGTGAACGACAGCATCAAGCGGCCCGGCGACTTTGCCGGCCGGTACGGCGGCGAAGAGTTCTGCGCCGTGCTGCCCAATACGGACCTCAGCGGCGCCGTGCGCGTGGCTGAAGCCATTCGGGCCGCTGTCTTGGCGGCCGACGAGCCCAACGCGGGAAGTGCGTACGGCAAGCTGACGGTGAGCATCGGCGTGGCCGTGCATTCGGGCGTTGCCGCCGAAGACGACACGCTGGAAGACCTTGTTCGGCTGGCCGATGGACGGCTGTATGAAGCCAAGGCCGCAGGCCGCAACGTGGTCATGCCCAGACCGGAGCGGCCAAGGCTGGCGGTGGTGTAGGCGAGCGTGCGGCGTAAACCCTCCTTTTGGAGCATGCCGTCATCGGCCACGACTTCTGCACAATGCCGGGGGCTTTGAGGAAACCGCCGTGAGCAAACCACCGCATTCCCACTTCGATACATCTGCGCTTGCGCGCGAGCATCAATTCGCCGCGTGGCGGGACGCGATCAACGTGCTGTTCGACACGCGCTCTGCCGTGCCGCGCGCGGAGGGGTTCCGGGCCAGCGTCGATGCCTATCTGTGCGGGGAGACCGGCGTGGGCATGCTCAGCGCACAGGCACAACACTACGACCGCTCCCGCTCCAAGCTCGGGCGCGACGGCGTGGATGTCTACGTTCTGCAGTATTACCTGGAAGGCAGTTGCGGACAGCGCGATGGCGACAGCGGCAGCGCCACGCGCCCGGGCGATCTGTTCATCGTCGACGCTGCGCAGCCGCTCGCCACCAGCACGACCGACAGCCGCTTTCTGAGCCTGGCCGTGCCACGGCGCCTGCTGGCACCGCTGCTGCGCGCACCCGACGAACTGAGCATGCGCGTGCTGCGCGGCGACGCCCCGATGGTCGGGCTGCTGCGCGATCACCTGTGTTCGCTCTATCAGTCGATGGGGAAGTTGAGCGATGCCGAAGCGCAGGCCGTCATCCCGGGCACCCTGCAACTGGCTGCGGCCGCCATCAACTGCCAGGTGACCGAAGCCAGTGCGCCGGCCGTGAGGGAAAGCCTCTTTGCGTCGATCTGCCGACACATGCAGCACAACTTGTCGGATCTGACGCTTTCGCCCGAAGGCGTGGCCGTGCAGTTTGGCATCTCGCGTGCCACGCTCTACCGGCTGTTCGAGCGCGAAGGCGGCTTCTTCAACTACCTGCGCATGCAGCGCCTGCGACAGTGCCACGCGATCCTCGCCGACCGGTCGCAGACACACCGTTCGGTGGCCGAAATCGCGCAGACCTACGGTTTTTCCGACGCTTCGAACTTTGCACGTGCATACCGCCGCGCGACCAGCATGTCCCCGCGTGAGACGCGCATGCTGGCCGTCGAAGGGCGCGCCGCTGCCATGCCCTTCGTGCAGCACAAGGACTGGCGCACCTGGGTCATGCAGATGCGCTGATGCGCGCAGCGCCCCTCTTCCCGCACGCGTTTTTTCCTCCCTCCTCCCGCGCTTGCCGCTCCTGGGCTGAGACGCGCTGACAGGTTCGCGCGACAGCGGAACCGGTTAGCGGCGGCATGCGCCTTCTTCGTTGAAGCGCGCCCGTCGTGCATGCGAGCATCCGGCCCGACCTGACGAGAGCCGATGCGCTTGCGGCGGGCACGGACGATGTGCCCTCTCTTCGTCGAACAGGTCAAAGCGGTGCGGGCATCCCGCGCTTCGCACAACTCACAACGACAAAACGGGGGTCTCGTGAAAGACATAACGGGAAAAACGCTTGCCTTGACGCTGTTCGCCACCGTGGCCCTGGCCGCGTGCGGCGGCGGAGATTCCGGCAGCAACACGGCCAGCAATGGCGGCGGCAACAACGGCGGCAACACGCCGCCCGCATCCACCTGCGCAGAAACTGGCGTCGATGCCAAGTACGCCTGCCAGACCGGCAGCACCGAGCCGCTGTACGCCTACCAGTGGGCGCTCAGGCAGGCGAACAGCTTCTTTGCGGCGTTCGGTCTCGTCGCCGACGGCACGACCGACATTGATGTGGAAGACGTACACCGGGCCGGCGTCAAGGGCCAGGGCGTGAACGTGCTCGTGCTGGACGACGGCATCGATGTGCACAACGAAGACCTGTTCGCCAATGCCAACTCGGACATGACGCACAACTTCGACGATGGCTCAAACGATCCGACACCGGCAGACAATCCCGCGAACATCAAGGACGCGCACGGCACCAACGTGGCCGGCATCATCGCCGCGGCGCAGAACGGCAAGGGTGTGATGGGGATCGCGCCGCGGGCGACGTTGGGCGGTGCACGCTACCTGCGCGCGGCGAACCCCGACATTAACGCCGCCTATGGCGGCGCGGCCTGGTCGAAGAACGGCCACATCATCAATGCGTCGTACGGTGCGAACCCGCAGGCGCCCCTGGAGTACGACACGCCCACCTCGGCACAGACCGCGGTTCGCGCGTTCCCGAACCTGCGCGGCGGCCGTGGAATGGTGATGCTCAAGGCAGCGGGCAACGAGTATGACGCGATCGTGGTTCCAGGGCAGCCGGAGCGGACGTGCCCTGCCGCCGGAGGCGTTCCTGGGCTCGTCAGTTGCGAGAATCCGGCCAATGACCCCGAAGCGCTTGAGCCGGGCGTGATCCTGGTGGGCGCTGCCAATGCGCGTGGCGTCAAAGCGAGCTATTCAAACGCCGGATCGGTCAACTGGATCACGGGCCTGGGCGGCGAGTCCGGCAACGGCGGCAAGTACGGCGAGGTCGGGTCCGGGCCGAAGATCTTCTCCACCGACCTCAGCGGCTGCGCGCGCGGCTACAGCCGTGCCAATACAGACGAGCTGGATGACTTTGCGATGGCGGGCACGGCCACCAATCTGAAAGACAACCCGAAATGCGACTACTCGAGCATGAACGGCACGTCTGCGGCAACGCCCACGGTGTCCGGCGTGGTTGCGCTGATGCTCTCGGCCAATCCGAATCTGACCTGGCGCGATGTGCGTGAAATTCTGCGGGCCACCGCACGCAAGATCGACCCGGACTACGGCAATCGCGACGGCCGCAATGCCAAGATCGACCTGACGAGCAACACCACCACGGCCGACACGAGCACGAGCCTGGTTGACGGCGCCACCACCGCACGCCTGGACTACGGCTGGCAGACCAACGCCGCTGGCTATGCGTATTCGACGTGGTACGGCTTTGGATTGATCGACGCATCCGCCGCCGTGAAGATGGCCAAAGCCACCACAACGTATAAGCCGGCTGCCTTGTCGGTGCCGGATTTCGCGGCGGCGTTCGCCAACGTCAACCAGCTGAACTACGGCGCGGTGCAAAAGCTCGGCCAGTTCAACGTGTCGGGCACTGACAAGGTCGATGCCTTGCAGTTGCGGGTGTCGGGCTCCGTCTGCATTGGTAGCGTCGGCTTCTTTGTGAAATCGCCGTCGGGCACGGTGTCGGCGTTGTCCCTCCCGTACAACGGCTACTACAACAACGGCGTCAATGCCGTGAACAAGTACGGCCTTGGCAGCTACGCCTTCTACGGCGAAAACGCAGCCGGCACGTGGGAGGTCTATGCCGTCAGCGGCGTACCGACCAACGCCTGCTCGACGTACCAGCCCCAGGGCGGCACCCACACCGTGACCCTGGCCACGCCCCTGGCCGTGGAATACCGCGTGATTGCCGCCAAGTGAGCCCGTTCGGAGAACATTCAACATGATCCATGCAACTTTTATGAAAACCGCGTCGCTGGCGGTGCTCCTCTCGATGGGCGCCGCCTGCCAAGCCGCGGACCTGGCGGTCGGCAAGCACCTCAGCACGCAGGAACTTGCGCAGTACGCAAGTGCACCGACGGTGCAGATCGAAACGCAGTCGTTCAAGGTGCTTTCCAGCGGCACGCGTACCAAGGCCGCGGGCGCTGCGTCGGCAGCCGTCACGCAAGTCGCCAACGAGCGCGGCGTAGTTGGCGAGAGCCGCAACGAAGTGGTGGTCTCGCAGGTGTCAGTCGACAGCGTGCGCCAGGCAGTCGGCACCCTGCCCGCAACACCCGTGTCGGCGGAGTATTACGGACACCTGAACATCAGCACGCTGCGCTTTGCGTCGTTCCAGGAGGCCGTGAACGCGCGTGCGCAGCTCAAGAAGACGCTGCCGCAGGCGCGGGTCGACATTCCGATCCAGTACGCCAAGCCCGTGGCGCGCTGAGCGCCGCCGCCCCGTTGTACAAGACGCCCCGCCTCCGCGCGGGGCGTTTTGCATGGGGCGGCGTATCATCCGGGCCTTTCCCCAGTCAGGACAACACCATGACCAAGGCCACCGGCAGCTTCGAAGCGCTGGCCGCACGCGAAGGCGGCCTGCAGCACCGCCTCTCTTCCGCGCAACTCACCATGATCGCCATCGGCAGCGCGATCGGCACCGGCTTGTTCCTCGGCAGCGGTGCAGCCATTCAACTGGCCGGCCCGGGCGTCATCGCGAGTTACGCCATCGGGGCGTTCATCGCGCTGCTCCTCATGGGCTGCCTTGCCGAAATGGTCGTGGCGCACCCGACCACCGGCTCTTTCGGCGCCTATGCCGAGCACTACGTGAGCCCGCTGGCCGGCTTCCTCGTGCGCTATGCGTATTGGGCGGCCGTCGTCTTCGTCATCGGTGCAGAAGTGACCGCGGTCGCGGTGTACATGGCGTACTGGTTTCCGGGCGTGCCGGCGTGGGTGTGGATCGTCGGGTTCTCTGCCGTGCTGGTGTGGATCAATGCCAGCAGCGTCGACGTGTTTGGCGTGGCCGAATACTGGTGCTCGATGATCAAGGTGGTGGCCATCGTCGCGTTTCTGGCGGTGGCGAGCTACGCCATCTATCGTGCACCCGATGGCGGCCCGATCGGCTTTCACAACTACGTGAGCGCGGGCGGCTTCCTGCCGCACGGCTGGAATGGCGTGTGGTTCGGCGCGGTGGTCAGCATCTTCAGCTTCTTCGGTATCGAGCTGATTGCCGTGGCCGCCGGCGAGGCACGCGAGCCCGAAGCCGCCGCCACCAGCGCCTTCCGCTCAACGCTGTTCCGGCTGGTGTTCTTCTACCTTTGCACGCTCGCGCTGATGCTGGCCGTCGTGCCGTGGCAGCAGGCCGGCACGGGCAAGAGCCCGTTCGTGCGCGTGATGGAAATCCTCGGTATTGCCGGGGGTGCGGGCGTGATGAACTTCGTGGTGCTGACCGCAGCGCTGTCGTCGATGAACGCGCAGCTGTATGTATCGACGCGCATGCTGTTCAGCCTCGCGCGGGGCGGGCAGGCGCCTCAGGCGTTGGGCGCGGTAAGCCAGCGCGGCGTGCCGCTGCGCGCGCTGGCGGTGTCCAGCTCCGGTGCGGCATTGGCGGCGGTGCTGAGCGTGGTGCTGCCGGGGCACTCGTTCCTGCTGATGATGTCGCTGGCGATGTTCGGTGCGCTGTTTACGTGGCTCGTCATCTTTGTGACGCACTTGCGCTTCCGGCGGGCCGCCGAGCGCGAGGGTCGCGCATTGCGCTTTCGCATGTGGGGTTTTCCGGTGCTGACCACGCTTGGCGCGATCGCCATGGCGGTCATCATCGTGAGCACCGCTTGGATGCCCGATTTCCGGATGACGCTGGTGGTGGGTGTGCCGTTTCTGGTGCTGCTGGCGGTGGTGTTCGGGTGGGTGCGCGGCCGGCAGTGAACGCCTGACCGCGCCCCGGCTTCAGGCGCGCGCCAGCGCCTGATCCAGATCGGCCAGCAGATCATCGATATGCTCGATGCCGATCGACAGCCGGATCGTCTCCTGCCGCACACCGGCCTTGGCAAGCTCTGCCTCGGACAGCTGCCGGTGCGTGGTCGATGCCGGATGCGTCGCCAGCGACTTGGCGTCGCCAATGTTCACCAGCCGCGTGAACAACTGCAGCGCATCCTGAAAACGCGCCCCGGCAGCAAAACCGCCCTTCACGCCAAACGTGAGCAGCCCCGGCGCCTTGCCTGACAGGTATTTGTGCACGAGCCCGTGGTCGGGGTGGTCATCCAGGCTGGCGTGGTTGACCCACTCCACCTTGGCATGCCCGCGCAGATGCTGGGCGATCTGTGCTGCGTTCTGTGTGATGCGGTCGATGCGCAGGCCCAGCGTTTCGATGCCCTGCAGGATCAGGAACGCGTTGAACGGCGACAGCGCCGCGCCGGTATTGCGCAGCGGCACCACGCGGGCGCGGCCGATATACGCCGCGTCGCCCAGCGCTTCCGTATAGACGACACCGTGGTAGCTGACATCCGGCTCGTTCAGCCGCTTGAAGCGCGCCTTGTGCTTGGCCCACGGAAACTTGCCCGAATCGACGATCGCGCCGCCCAGGCTGGTGCCGTGGCCGCCCAGGTACTTCGTCAGCGAATGCACGACGATGTCGGCGCCGTGCTCGAACGGGCGCGTCAGGTACGGCGTCGGCACCGTGTTGTCGACGATGAGCGGCACGCCGTGGCGGTGCGCGATCTCCGCCAGCGCGGCAATGTCGGTGATGTTGCCGAGCGGGTTGCCGACGGTCTCGGCAAAGATGGCCTTGGTGCGGTCGTCGATCAGCGCTTCGAATGAAGCGGGGTCGCGCGGATCGGCAAACCGCGTGGTGATGCCCGACAGCGGCAGCGTGTGCGCAAAGAGGTTGTAGGTGCCGCCGTACAACGTGCTGGCCGAAACGATGTTGTCGCCGGCTTCCGCAATCGTCTGGATCGCATACGTGACAGCCGCCTGCCCCGACGCCAGCGCGAGCGCCCCGATGCCGCCCTCGAGCGCGGCGATGCGCTTCTCCAGCACATCGTTGGTCGGGTTCATGATGCGCGAGTAGATGTTGCCCGGCACCTTCAGGTCGAACAGATCGGCGCCGTGCTGCGTGTCGTCAAACGCAAAGGCCACCGTCTGGTAGATCGGCACGGCCACCGCACGGGTGGTCGGGTCGGCGCTGTAGCCGCCGTGCACGGCCACGGTGTCGAGTTTCCAGGCGGGGGCGATCGTGCTCAGGGATGGCTGCGTCATGCTGGCGTCTCCGGAAGGTCGTTCCGGCGAGCATATGGGCAGGCCCGCGGCGTGCGAACGACCGTTTTCGTCTTTGCTTATTCGCTGTGCCCGCCCCGGGGAGTGATCCACGCACGACGCCGTGTGCCGCCAGCGGCACGAATCTCGCTGCACGCAGGGCACACGTTCCGACGGAGCACGACAATGGCAAACCATGGCGGCACCACGACTTCTTACTGGGCGGCAAACACCGAACTGGCCAGCGCGCCGCTGCAGGGCGATGCGACCTGCGATGCCTGCGTGATTGGCGCCGGCATGGCCGGGCTGTCGGTCGCCTATGAACTGGCCGCAGCCGGCGCATCGGTCATCGTGCTGGACGCCGACACGGCAGGCGCCGGTGAAACGGGCCGCACCACGGCGCATCTCATGACGGCGTTCGACGACCGCTACTTCCACATCGAGGACCACCTCGGCCGCGAGGCCGCGCACATGATCGCGCAAAGCCACGCCGCCGCCATCGACCGGATCGAGACGATCTGCACGGCGGAATCCATCGCCTGCGGTTTCGAGCGGGTGGACGGCTACCTCTTTGTCGAATCGCCCGAGGATGAGGACGTTCTCGCCAAGGAGTTCGAAGCGGCACATCGCGCCGGGCTCGTGGATGTCGAGCGCGTGAGCGCCGTGCAGACGGGCAAGGCGGTGCTGCGCTCGGCGCTGCGGTTTCCGCGGCAGGGCCAGTTGCATCCGTTGAAGTATCTTGGCGGCCTCATCGAGGCCATCCGCCGTCGCGGCGGCCAGGTGTACGGCAAGACGCGCGCGACCGGCGTCGAAGACGGCAGCCCCGCCCGCGTGCTTACCGCCGATGGCCACCGCATACGCGCGGGCAGCGTCGTGGTGGCGACCAACACGCCGTTCATCGACCGGTTTGCGATCCACACCAAACAGGCGGCCTACCGCACGTTCGTGGTCGCCATGAAGGTGCGCCGGGGCGACATGCCGAACTGCCAGTTCTGGGATACGCCCGACCCCTACCATTACGTGCGCATCGCCGGGGACATCGACGCCGATCACCAGTTGCTCATCAGCGGGGGCGAAGACCACAAGGTCGGGCAGGCCGACGATGCCGACGCGCGCTTTGCCCGGCTCGTCCGCTGGACGCAGCAGCGCTTCCCGGTGGTGGACGACCCGCTGTACCGCTGGTCGGGCCAGGTCATGGAGCCGGTGGATGGCGTCGCCTTCATCGGGCGGAACCCGGGCGACGCGCATGTCTACGTGGTCACCGGCGACTCCGGCAACGGCATCACGCACGGCGCCATTGCCGGCATGTTGATCTGCGACCTCGTGCGCGGCCGCGACAATGCCTGGGCCGCGCTGTATGACCCGTCGCGCAGGTCGCTGTCGGCCGCGCTCGAATATGCCCGCGAGAACGCCAACGTCGCCGCGCGATATGCCGATTGGCTGGGCGGCGCCGCCGCCACGGCGTTGGACGCCATCCCGCTGGGCGAAGGCCATGTCGTCAAGGCGATCGGCCGGCATGTCGCCGCCTTCCGCAGCCAGGACGGCGTGCTGCACACCTTCGATGCCGCGTGCCCGCACCTGAAGTGCATGGTGCATTGGAACAGTCTGGAGAAGAGCTTCGACTGCCCCTGCCACGGCTCGCGCTTCGGCCCGGACGGCGCCGTGCTGCATGGGCCGGCCAACGTGGGGCTCAAGCGCATCGACGTGGGCAGCGACACAGAGCAGCGCTGAGCGGCTTCCGCGCTATTTCTCGTCCATCGCGCACGTCGACTCGGCCAGCGTGTGGAATGCCCGCTCCCCGGGAATCGTCTGTACGGGCTTGTAGTAGTCCCTCGGCCGCACCCGCTCCGACGGCTTCTTGACCCCGAACAGGCAGATGTCGTGGAGCATCATGCCGTCGGCGCGCACGTAGCCGCCATGGGTATACATGTCGTCGATCATCATCGACCTGAGCTTGGCCATCACGCGGTCGGCGTCGTCCGTGCCCGCAGCCTGCACGGCGTTGAGACACGTGAGCATGGCGGAATAGTCGACCGCCTGCAGCAGGTAGGACGAAAAGTCCGGGGCGCCGAGCGGATGCTTCCTGCCACCCACCACCCTGCCGCCGCCCGCTGCGACCACGCGGGCGATGCGCCGCGAACGGCCCCGCCGGAGGAACACACTGTCAAGCAGAGGCCGACAGTGGTGCGTTGAGGCGCTCGGCGCTCAGAAGACGCTGTTGATGACCACGACCGCATTCAGCGCCGTCACCAGCACCGTGGCCACGGTGGTCAGCACCACGACGCCGCGGCCGGCCACGTGCGGGCCCATCACATCGGGCCGACCCGTGAGCCAGACCAGCGCCGCCATCGGAAACGGCACCGCCATGCTCAGCACCACCTGGCTGAGCACCAGCGCCCGCGTCGCGTCCACCCCCGCCCCGATGACGATGAACGCCGGCACCATGGTGATCAGCCGCCGCAGCCAGACTGGAATGCGCACGTGCAGGAAGCCCTGCAGCACGATCTGCCCCGCCAGCGTGCCGACCACCGAACTGGACAGCCCCGAGGCGATCAACCCCACCACGAACACGACCGCCGCCGCCGCACCGAACAGCGGCATGAGCGTGACGTAGGCCGTTTCGATGCTGGCCACGTCGGCATGTGCGTCGTGAAACGCGCTGGCCGCTACCAGCACCATCGCCAGGTTGATGCAGCCGGCCACCGCCAGCGCCACCACCACCTCCACGTTGGAATAGCGCACCAGTTGCGCAGTCTCGCTCGCACTGCGCGGGCGCACGCGCGTATCGGTCAACCCCGAGTGCAGGAAGAGCGCATGCGGCATCACCGTCGCGCCCACGATGCCCGCCGCCAGCATCAGCGCATCCGGCGGCATGGCAGACGGCATCACGGCCTGGCGCAGCGCCGCCCCCCACGCAATGGGCAACATCCACACCTGGATGATGTAAGAGATACCGATCACGCCGACCAGCGCCCCGATCAGCAGTTCGACGCTGCGAAAGCCGCGCGCCTGCAATGTCAGCAGCAGATAGGTCGCGACGCCGGCCCCCACCATCGCGTGCAGCAGCGGCATGCCGGTCAGCAATGCGATGCCCACGGCGGCGCCGACGAACTCCGCCAGGTCGGTCGCCATGGCGGCCAGCTCGCTGATGAGCCACATCGCCAGGGCGGCGGGCGCGGGCAAATGCGCGCGGCACAGCTGCGCCAGGTTCTGACCCGTGACGATGCCCAGCCGCGCCGACAGCGCCTGGAACAGCATCGCCACCACGTTGGCTGCCACCACCACCCACAGCAGCTGGTAGCCATAGCCGGCGCCAGCCTGGATGCCGGTCGCGATATTGCCCGGGTCGGTATACGCCACCGACACCACGATGGCCGGCCCCATGAGGGGCGCCAGCACCCGCCAGCCTCGGCGCCGCCCTTCGAGCACGTCGTGCACCTGCGCGACCACGCAGGCAGAGGCAGAAGGCTTGTCGTGCACGAGGGGGAGACTGTCGTCCATGGGCGCAATGGGAGGGAGGGGCGTGGCGCTGCGGGTATTCGCAATCGGCGTTCCCGGGCCGACCGGCAGCGGCATACACAAAGGCCGCGCGCGATGGAACAGCCGTTGCGGACAGACCTTCGCCACTCCGGCATACGCACACCTGAACACGCTCTCAGGAGAATCCCATGTTCATGCACAACAAGCGATTGCAGTACACCGTGCGGGTCAGCGAAACCGACCCGGGCCTCGCCAACCTGCTACTTGAGCAGTTTGGCGGCCCTCAAGGTGAGTTGGCCGCGGCCATGCGTTACTTCACGCAGGCGGTGGCCGAAGAGGATCCGGGCCGCAAAGACATGCTCTACGACATCGCCACCGAAGAGCTGAGCCATCTGGAAGTGATCGGCACCATCGTGGCCATGCTCAATCGCGGGGCCAAGGGTGAGCTGGCCGAAGCCGTGGACGAACAGGCCGAGCTGTACCGCAAGCTCAACGGCGCTGGCAACGACAGCCACGTCACGCAGGTGCTCTATGGCGGCGGTCCGGCGCTGACCAACTCCGGCGGCGTGCCCTGGACGGCCGCGTACATCGACTCCATCGGCGAGCCCACCGCAGACTTGCGCTCGAACATCGCCGCGGAGGCACGCGCAAAGATCATCTACGAGCGCCTGATGAACGTGACCGACGACCCCGGCGTGCGCGAGGCGCTCGGCTTCCTGATGACACGCGAGATTGCGCACCAGAAGTCGTTCGAGAAGGCGCTGTATTCCATCTCGGGCAACTTCCCTCCGGGCAAGCTGCCGCCGGTGCCGGAGTTCAGCGATGCGTACTTCAAGATGTCGCGTGGGGCACCGGTGGTGCAGGCGCCATGGAACAGCGGCACGGGCCTGGAGCTTGTCGAAGAGCCGCCCATCCCGGCCGACCCAGGCGGCGACGGCAGTGCCTCGGTCCAGTTGAGCGACGTTGAACTCGCCACGCTGCAGGCGATGAAGGAGCGCCAGGCCTCCGACACCGCCACCGACCCGCGCACCGGCGCCGAACTGGGCGAGATGGGCGCGCAGGACGAAGAAGGTACCGCGTAATCCGCAACCCGCAACTCGAGCCGGCCCTTCCGTTCCGGCGTGGTGCGGAGGGGCCTTTCAGGAGAGCACGCATGGAAACCCAGGAACTGCTGACCATCGTCGTGACCACACTCGCAGCCATTGCAGCCTATTCGCTGGTGCGCGACCCGGCCGCCATACCCGGCGCCGTCGCCTCGCAAGCGGCCGTGCCGCGTTCGCGGCCGGCCCCCATGCTGGTGGACCTGGGATGGTGATGCACATGGCTTCCCCCGCCTCTGACAACAATGAAGCGCCGCGCATGTCCGACCTTCCCGATGCGCGCGTGGAATACGCCGGCTATACGATCCTCGTGTACGCGATCGAGAACGAACAAGGCGTGTGGCTGCCGCGGGTGACGGTGCTCCAGGGCGCAGAGCGCATCGAGATGCCGCAGCTCACGCAGGCGTGGCGCGGCTGGCTGACCCGCGGTGAAGCTGTGCGCGACGGCCTCGAGCAGGCGCATCTGCTGCTGAGCGGCGACCGGCATCAGCCGTGATCCCCCTCGGCGCCGCGCCGCTCGCGGGCCGGGCCTCGAATCGGCCGGACCAGCTCCATTGCGACACCGCCGGCTGCGAATGCAGCCGCTTGCCCGCGCGGCTGCCCACGGCGCGCTAGATCAGGGCGCCATAGGCGAGCGCCACCACGCATAGCAGCGCCACGAAGATCCAGCGGATGTCGGCCATCGGAGCGACCCGCGCTCAGCGCTTGGCCTCGAGCCCAGGCGTCTGTGCGCGGGTCAGGAAGGCCTGGGTCACTTCAGGCAGATGCTGCGACAGCCATTCGGCCATGGCGCGCTCCTGCGGCAGGATCGCGTCGCAGACGCGCACGGTCTCGGTGTCGCCGCAGTGCTGGGCCGCCGCGCGCAGCGTCGTATACGCCGCGATCTCCATGTGTTCGAACACATAGCCTGCCATCGAACCCTTGACGACTTCGTCCGAGACGAACATGCCGCTCAGGCCCTGCCCGAATGCGGTGATGCGCGCGGCCATGTCCTTGATGGCCGACGTGCTGCCGCCGAGCCGGTCGATGCACGACTTCACCATGCGCTGCTGCTCCCGCGTCTCTTCGATGTGCTGATCGATGCGTGCCTTGAGCTGCGGGTAATGCTCGAGCCGCGACGATTGGGAGCGCAGCATGTGTTCGGCCTGTTCTTCCATGGCGTGCGCGTCGCGCAACCAGTCGAGCAGATGGTCTTTGGCGGAGGTGGTCATAGGAACTCCTGTGTCGAGTGGAGCCAACGACAACGCAATGCACGGGCCTGCGCCGCTCGGGCAAGAGCCGGCGTGCGGCCGGCGAGCGGCACACGCATTGCTGCATCGTGCATGCAGGACTTGTTGCCTGCACCAACGACGGAGCAAATGATGTCCAACCAGAAGCGTAGCGAAGACAAGAGCAGTCAGACGTCCCGAAACGAAAACCGCCGCGACGAGGAACGCCGCGAGGGCGGCTCGGCGGAAAACCGGCGCGAGGAAGACCGCGAGCGCGAAAGCCGGCGCGATGAAGAACAGCGCCGCGAGCGCCGCGACGAAGAGCAGCGTCGCCAGGAGTAAGCCCGCAACCTCCTCCGGCCCGGGCCTCGCCGATGCGTTGCGGGGCCCTTTTTTTTGCCCCGCCCAGTGAGACATGCCATGACGCGCCCCTTCTCCGTTGACGACATCCTCCACCATGAGCGCATCACCGGCCTGGCTGCGTGCCCGGCACAGCGCGCGGTCTATTGCGTGGAATCGATCGACGCCCATGCCGACGCATACCGATCGTCTCTCTGGATCGCCGGCAACGAAGACGAACCGCCGTGGCAGCTCACCAGCGGCACCGCGCTCGACAGCGCCCCGCAATGGGCGCCCGATGCGCGCACCATCGCCTTTCTTTCCGACCGCGACGGCGGACCGCCGCAGATTTACACGATCCGCCCGCACGGCGGCGAGGCGCGCCGGCTCACGAACCTGCCCAATGGCGTGCAGACCTTCGCCTGGGCGCCCGATGGAAGGTCGCTGCTGGCCATCGCGCTCGCGCACGTCGACCCGCCGGACACGACGCACGGCAAGCGTTGTGCAGAAGGTGTGCAGGTCATCACGGAAGTGCCGTACAAGCTGGACGGTGTCGGCTTCACGCTCGATGAACGTACGCACCTGTTTACCGTCGATGCCGGCAGCGGCGCGCACCGGCAGCTCACACAGGGGCGCTACGAAGTCCGGCACGCAACGTGGAGTGCCGATGGCGAATCGCTGTACTACACACGCACGCGCGAAGGCAGGATGGCGCACCGCACCGACATCTGGACCCTGCGCCGCGACGGCACGGATGCGCGCCAGCTCACGCACGAAGTGGCCATCGTGCAAGACCCGGTGCCCTCGCCGGATGGCAAGCGCATCGCCTTTGCGGGCAGCGAGTGCGGCGGAGATTCCCAGACGCGGCTGTGGTGCCTCGACCTCGGCACGGGCAGCGTCAGCGGGCTCGGCAGCGCGGACATCGAAGTGGTTTCCGGCAAATCGCTGCACTGGTCTGCCGCGTCCGATGCCGTGGAGACCATCGCCGCCCGCAACGGCTTGCAGGAGGTGGCGCGCATCGACGCGGCGTCCGGACGCACCGAGACGGTGTTGTCCGGCCTCAGGCACATCTCGGCCATGAGTCGCGCGGGCGACACGCTGTACTTCGTGGCCGAGTCGATCGGCGAGCCCGGGCAGCTGCACGTCTGGGACGCCGGCAGCGGTGAAGAGCGCCAACTCACGGCACTCAACGCATGGTGGTACGAGCGCTGCCTGCCCGAGGTGCGCTACGAACCCTTTGTGGTGAAGAGCGATGCGGGCGGTGAGGAGACGGTCTGGGCCTGGGTCATCCGCAGTGCGCAGCCGCACACACCGGGGCCGTTGCTGATCGACTTTCATGGCGGGCCGGCGAGCTACGTGCTGCTGTCGTTCGCATCACACCCGTACTGGAACATCCTGTGGTCGCACGGGTGGACGATCGTGGCCGTCAACGCCGTGGGTTCGAGCAGCTTCGGCCGCGCATTCAGCGACAGGCTGCGCGGCCGGTGGGGTGAGCTGGACCTGCCGCAGCACCTCGCGGTGGCTGATACGCTGCACGCGAGTGGCGTGCACAACGGCATGCTCGCGGCTGCCGGCAAATCGTATGGCGGCTATCTCGCCGCATGGGCGGCGTGCACGACGGACCGGTTCCGCGCTGCGATCGTCTCCGCGCCGGTGGCCGACCTGCGCAGCCATTTCGGCACATCCGATTCGGGCCCGTATGCCGACCCCTACGCGCTGGACGGCAGCCCGTGGGACGCGCCGCAGACGTACAACCGCCTGTCGCCGGTTGCGTGTGCAGCGAATACCGTGACGCCGATGCTGCTTCTGCAAGGCATGGACGACGAGCGCTGCCCGCGCGGGCAAGCCGAGCAGCTCTTCACCGCGCTCACCGCCACCGACGCAGCCCCGGCGGAACTGGTGCTCTACCCTGGCGGCGGGCACCATTTCTTCGAGGACGGCCGCCCGTCGTACCGCATCGACGCGGCAGCACGCACGGTGGACTGGCTCACCCAGTGGCTCGCGCTGGAGCCGCCCCACCGCTGATGCGCGGCCGGATGCGTGCTATGTCTTCCACCCTTCGGCCGACATCCGTCCGAGGAGGATGCCGGCGCTCAACGCCATCCCAAGCGATATGAAACCCTCCGGCAGCCCAGAGGCGGTCCATCCCGTCGGCGCGCCGTCTGTGGGAATGAACCGGAATTCGCTGTGCCATCTGCCGTCTTCGCCCCGATCTGCGCGCACTTCCACGCGCCCCTTGTTCGCGCTCACTGTGGTCTGCATGCTCTTCTCCGTTGCCATCGCCGGTCTCCGCCTCGCATTCGGATGGCCCTTCCGTGAATGACCATACGAACGGCCGAAACGGGTGTCCAGCGTCTTATGCGCGACTCTGCGCAATAGTGATACGGGCGTTGGCTCTTACCGATGTGACGCCGGACGCAGGAGAGGAATTTGCTACGTGCGGCGTCCGTGCTCAAAGAGCGGCTCGCCGGCCTGCGTGAGCTCCAGGCCGCGCGTGCAGCGGCGCTGCCACGGCGCGCCGGTTTCGCGCGCCAATGCCTTCAGACGGCTGCTCAGGTTCGAGCGCGTCATGGCGGGCTTTTGCGCGGCGGAGGTAAAACTGCGCGCCTCCACGATCTCGACCAACAGGTGGATGAGCTTGAGCTCCATGGCGGGGCAGGAGCAGCAGCTCGGCGTTGTTCAATGGCATTCACCAGTGTGCGCAATCCCAAGCAGATTGTTCAGCGCCGTCCAATCCGGCATGCTGCGTAGATTCGAACCACAGCCAGACCGAGGCACCGAGACCTCGCGCCCGTCACCACGGAGACACGCATGACCGCCCACCTGATCTTCGACGATCGCCCCACCGACGCCGATACGCTGCTCGCGCGCGGCGCCGCCCTTGCCGGCGGTCTGCGCCGCATGGGCGTTCAGGAGGGCGACGTGATCGGCGTGCTGCTGCGCAATGCACCGGCCTACATCGACGTGATGCACGCCTGCCGCATCGCGGGATGCTACTTCTGCCCGATCAACTGGCACTTCACGCCGGCCGAGGTGGAATTCCTCGTGCGCGATTCGGGCGCCAAGGTATTGATCGGCCATCGCGATCTCGTCGACGCGGCGGAACCGCTGCTGCCGGCCCATGTGCAGCTGCTGCGCGTGGACGCCGAAGGCACCGACCGTGCCGACGGCTATGCCAACTGGCTTACGCTGCAGACGCCGTACGACGGGCCGCTGGTATCGCCGCGCGGGCACATGGCCTATACCTCGGGCACTACCGGGCGGCCCAAGGGCGTGGTGCGTCAGGCCGTGCCGCTCGACCAGCTCGACGCGCATCTGCAGAAGGCACGTGCCGTGGTGGCGGCCACGTTCGGTATCGTGCCGGGCTGCCGTGCGCTGGTGCCGGCGCCGCTCTATCACAGCGCACCCAGCCTCTTCGCACAGCAAGCCGCGCAGATGGCAGAGCTGCTGGTGGTGAACGCGCGTTTTGATGCGCTGCGCGTGCTCGAGCAGATCGAGCGCTACCGCATCGACACCGTCTACCTCGTGCCGATCATGTATGTGCGCCTGCTCAAGTTGACGGACGAAGAGCGCAGCCGCTACGACCTGTCTTCGCTGCGCTTCGTGGCGTCCACCGGTGCACCGTGCGCGCCGGAGATCAAACGCAAGATGATCGACTGGCTCGGCCCCGTCATCTATGAAACCTATGCGTCGAGCGAAACCGGCATGATCACGGTGATGGACCCGCGCGACGCCGCCACCCGCCCCGGCAGCGCGGGCCGCCCGGTGTGCGACGCCGAGGTGCGCATCCTGCGCGAAGACGGCACGCCATGCGCGACGGGCGAGATCGGCCTGATCTACAGCCGCCAGCCCGCCTACCCCGATTTCACCTACCGCGGCAACGACGAGGCGCGCCGCAAGATCGAGCGCGACGGCCTCGTCACGCTCGGCGACATGGGCTATCTCGATGCCGACGGCTACCTGTATGTGTGCGACCGCGCATCGGACATGGTCATCTCGGGCGGCGTGAACATCTACCCGGCCGAGATCGAACATGCGCTGCTGCGCCACCCCGATGTGGTCGACTGCGCCGTCTTTGGCGTGCCGTGCGATGAATACGGCGAGCGCCTCGTCGCGGTGGTGCAGACCGAACGCAAAGACCCGCAGGCCGAACCCGTGATCGAATGGCTGCGCGGGCAGATTGCAGGCTTCAAGATCCCGCGCCAGATTGAATTCACCACAGCACTGCCGCGCGACGACAACGGCAAGATCGCCAAGCGCCGGCTGCGCGATGCGTGGTGGGGCGACCGGCAGCGACGCGTATAAGGCTGCACGCACCGCCGCCGGCATCGGTCACGCAACTACCGCCTCCTGCGCTGTGCCCGACTTGGCGAACAGCGTGCGCTCCGTGAACTTGATGTTCTGCGGATCGTAGTACGGGTCGGCCCATGCGCCGGTCGGCTTCAACACCAGCGGCTTGTCGGCCGTGGCCTTCGATTCCCCCGCGCGAAAGCGGTAGTGGTCGAACAGGCGGATGGCCTCGATCGCATAGGCCGTGACGATGGCCGGGTCGTAGATGGCGATCAGGCTGTCGCCGTTCTGCTCTTCGCCGCCCTTTGACAGGTTGGACGAGCCGCAGAACACGACCGGCTCATCGCCATTGAAATCGCACACGACAAACTTGTGGTGGATGTGCTGGCCGGTGCCGGCATCCACTTCCTGCTTGAACGGCGCAGGCGCTTCGTCCTTCAAATACGCGAACGACACGGTTTGCGACGGCACATCGCGGCCGGGCGCAAAGGCATCGACACCACCCTGCTTGTCGATCACGCCCAGCGAGAGCAGCCCAGCCTTGTGCGGCACCACCTGTTCGAGCGTGGTCAGCATCTCGCCGCCGCCATCGGTGGCCATCACCGCAAACAGCACGGACGACAGCGCGCCCTTGACGCGGTCGGCCGCCTCCGTCAGCAACGCATCGGTCTGATGCGGCGAGAAGCCGAAGCGCGCACGCGGCGTACTGCCTTGCGGCACCGCCTGCCAGCTGGCGGCCAGCGCGTCGGCGCGGAAGGCTGCGGCCACCTTGCGGCTGCCGGCGGCGTCTTCACCGTATTGACCGATCCATCCCCACAGACGCTCGAACACCTGCGCATACAGCTGCGCAACGTCTTGCTCGAACACGAGCACGCTGTTGGCCTGCACATACAACCCGCGCAGCGAGAAGTTGGCAGAACCGGCCAGCACGCGCACCGGCTTGCCGGCCGCATCACGCAGCAAGATGGCCTTGTGGTGCTGGAACCGCGCCAGGTGCGTGCGGCGGACATCGGCGCCGGCTTGCCGGAAGTATTCGGCAGCCTGCGTCTCAAACGCGTTGGCGGTGCCGTGGCCCGTCGGGCTGGCGCCGTTGCCGACGTAGTTGTCCTGAATCACGCGGACCTTGCGGCCGTTCTGCGCAAGCCACGCAATCGCACGGATGATGTCAGGCTCGTCCAGGTCATAGGCCAGCACGTCGATGCCGTAACCCTCGGACGCATGGCACTGGTTCAGCAGATCGATGATGAGACGGCGGCCGGTGGCGCCCAGGTAGGCGTACTTGTTCTGATACGGCTGCGTGTCGTACAGCAGCGGCGATTTTGTCTGCGCGCGCTTGTCCGGCGCCAGCGCGGTGTTGCCGCCGTAGTGATCGATGAACGCCTGCGACGACACATACCCACGCACCATGCCCACGGTGGCCCAATCGCTCATCGGCTGCTGCAGCGTGACGGTGACGGTGCGCGTGGCGCGCGTCTCCAATTGCACAGGGTTCGTCGACGCGAAGTAGCGCGCGTGCACGGTGTAAGTCAGCTGCGCAGCGGCATGCGGCGGAAAGTGGACCCAGTGGAACGACTGAAACGGCGCGTCGATGGAATCGGCATAGTGGCCGGCCTTCAGCGGCGCATCTGCATGGATGGGCGTGTCGAAGGTGAGCCGGTTGGGCACCCAGTAAGGTGCCCCGCCCTGCGGCGTGCACTGGATGGCAAAACCGGCCAGATCGGCGCGATCGGCATCGGCCACATCAAAGGCGAACAGCACGGCGCTGTCGCCCTGATACACCTTCACCTGAAATGAATCGACGGATGTCGCCATGGGAGCCTCCTGGGGTGGCAGAGCATCCGTCCAGTTAGCACCGCGATTGTGACAACCATCTGACGCCGGGCACCGAAACCCAACTGCCATGCGGGTTGGCAGGCCGTGACTTCAACGCGGTTTCAATCCGATCTGCGGAGTCGCCCAGCCGGTGCGAGACGGCGGGGCAAAAAACGCGCAAAAAAAAACGCAGCGGAAGCCGCTGCGTACGATGAGAACGTGAGGGGTGACCTCTCCTCGCCCGCGTAAGTTACACGTAAGTGATGACAGAAATTTGTCACGAAACCGACTTATTACGCCGGACAGCCTGCAGGAAATGACGCATCCGCTGCTTTTGCGGCATGCCGGTCACATGCCGGTTCAACCAAGCCCCGCCAACGGGTGCAGCTCCGCCCGCCAGGGCGACGTCAGAAAATGCCGCACCCGCTCGGGCCGCACCTGCGGCAGCGTGGCCGGCGCCCAGCCAGGCCGGTGATCCTTATCCACCAGATGCGCGCGCACGCCTTCGCAGAAATCGCCTTCCTGGATTCCGCGCGCAACGATGCCCAGCTCCATTTGGAAGCATTCCGCCAGTGACAACTGCCGGCCCCGCAGCAACGCTTCGCGCGTGACATGCAGCATCGTCGGCGAATGCGTGGTCATGGCGTCAAGCGTCGCCTGCAGCCACTGGCGCGGCTCGCGTGCCGGTTCGCGTTCGAGGCTCTCTCGCAGCGTGGCCACAATGCGATCGACCGAAGACCGCCGGTCGAAATAGCGCAACACCCACGGCATCGCCTGTGCAAGCGGCGCGTGCGGAACGATGTTGCACGGCGGCTCGAATACACGGCGCAGCGCCTGCATGAGGTCGCCATCGTGCGGCATGCGCTGCAGGCGGTCTTCGAACGAGGCGAGCCATTCGGCAGGCACGCACACATCGGCCAGGTGGCAATGCAGCGCATCGGCGCCGGTGAGCGTCACGCCGGTCAGGCCGACATACAGCTCAAGCTCGGGCGCCATCACGCTCAGAAAGCGCGTGGCGCCCACGTCGGGCAGAAAACCGATGCGCGTTTCCGGCATCGCCATCTTCGTGCGCTCGGTCACGACGCGCAGCCGTGCGGCCTGCCCAAGACCCATGCCGCCGCCCATGGTGATGCCGTCCATCAGCGCAACGATGGGCTTCGGGAACTGGTGCAGCGCATAGTCGAGCCGGTATTCGTCGACGAAGAATTGCAGCCAGCCGTCGTCGCCGTCCATGCGGCCCTGTTGCGCCAGCTGATAGAGCGCGCGCACATCGCCGCCGGCGCAGAAGCCTTTCTGGCCCGCGCCGCGCAGCACCAGCGCGGCGATGCCGTCGTCATGGCGGCATTGCTCCAGCAGCGTGGCCAACTGGCGCACCATGCCGTGCGACAGCGCATTCAGGGCAGACGGCCGGTTCAAGGTGATGACGGCCACGCGGTTCACCACACGCATCAGCACCTCGGGCTCGGCAGCGGCGGCCTGGGGCGGCGCCGCCTGCAGTTGGACGGCACTCATTGCAGCGTCTCCGATTCGTGTGTGGAATGCCAGCGCGGCGCGCGCTTCTCCAGAAAGGCATTCACGCCCTCGCGCTGGTCCGGGTGGTCGAACAGATCGACAAAGCGCTCGCGCTCCACGGCCAGCGCCGCGCTGCGCGGCACGCCATTGCGCGCCTGATGGATGAGCTGCTTGCTGAAGGTGACGGCCTGCGGGCTCAACGTCGTCACCCGCAGCGCCATGGCGATGGCGGTTTCGCGAGCAGCGCCCGTTTCCACCACCTCTTCCACCAGGCCGATGCGCAGGGCGGTCTGCGCATCGACGCGCTCGCCGGTCAGGATCATGCGCTTGGCCCAGCCTTCACCCACGAGCCAGGGCAGCGTCTGCGTGCCGCAACCGCAGCACAGCAGGCCGACGGCCGTCTCCGGCACGGCCAGCTTGGCATGGGCCTCGGCGATGCGGATGTCGCATGCCAGCGCGCACTCCAGGCCACCGCCCATCGCAAAGCCGTTGATGGCGGCGATCACCACCGGGCGCGCATTCTGCAGGGCCTCGAACGCGGCACCGAAACGTGCAGCGGCCTCGCGCGCGACATCGCGATCGCCATCGGCAAAGGTGTTGAGGTCGGCGCCCGCGCTGAAGAACTTCGGCCCATCGCCGGTGACGACGACGGCGCGCACGCGTGCATCGGCGTTCAATCGCTCGACGGTGCCTTGCAGCTGCAGCAGACCTTCCGGGGTGAACGCGTTGGCCGGCGGACGCTTGAGCGTCAGCACTGCGACGGTGCCCTCATGCAGCGTTTCCAGTTCGATCATCACGCCGCTCCGTCTTTCCGATACAGCTTGATGACGGCGGAGAAATCCAGCTTGCCATCGCCCTTGCTGCTCACCGTTTGATAGAGCTGCTGCGCCAACGCGCCCAGGTAGACCGGCTGACGGACGGACTTTGCTGCGTCACCGGCCAGGCCCAGATCCTTGAGCATGAGGTCGGTGCCAAAGCCGCCCGTGTAGCCGCGCGACGACGGCGCGGTCTCGATTACGCCCGGGAACGGGTTGTAGGTGTCTGAACTCCAGCACCGGCCCGTCGACGTGTTGATGATGCCGCCCAGCACCTTCGGGTCAATGCCCAGCGCCTCGCCCAACGACATGGCTTCGGCCACGCCGACCATGGTGATGCCGAGCACGAGGTTGTTGCAGATCTTCGCGCCCTGGCCCGCGCCGGTGTCGCCGCAATGCACGAGGTTCTTGCCCATGGCGGACAGCACCGGACGCACCTGCTCGAACGCCTGTGCGGTGCCACCGACCATGAACGTCAGCGTGCCGGCTGCCGCGCCGCCCGTGCCGCCCGAGACCGGCGCATCGACAAAGGTGTTGCCGTGCTCGGCCGCCAGCGCGGCAAACGCCTTCACGCTGGCCGGGTCGATGGTGCTCGAATCGATGATGGGCACGCCCTTGGCGATACCCGCCAGCACGCCGTCTTCCGCCGTCAGCACGTGGCGTACATGCACGGCGGCGGGCAGCATGGTGATCACGGTTTCCGCGCCCGTCGCGGCGTCCTTGGGAGATGCAGCGGCCATGGCACCGGCTTCCACCAGCGCGCCCACGGCCTGCGTATTCAGATCAAAGACGGTCAGCGCGTGGCCCGCCTTGAGCAGGTTGCGCGCCATCGGGGCACCCATGTTGCCCAGGCCGATGAATGCGATTTTCATGTCAACGCTCCCGGTGCGATCAGCGCAGGCTGATGGTGGTATTCACGCCGCCGGCATCGACCGCGTCGTCAAACCAGCGCGCCGTGACCGTCTTCGTTTGCGTGTAGAACTGCACGACCTGCTTGCCGTACGGGCCCAGGTCGCCCAGCTTGGAGCCGCGCGAGCCGGTAAAGCTGAAGTACGGCACGGGCACCGGAATGGGAATGTTGATACCGACCTGCCCCACGTCGATCTCGCTCTGGAACTTGCGCGCCGCCGCACCGCTCTGCGTGAACAGGCCCACGCCGTTGCCGAACGGGTTGGCATTGACCAGCGCAATCGCATCGTCCAGCGTGGGCGCGGTCAGCACCAGCAGCACGGGCCCGAAGATTTCGTTGGTGTAGATGTCCATGTCGGTCTTCACGTCGGTAAAGACCGTGGGGCCGATGAAGTTGCCCTCTTCGTAACCCGCGACGCGCACATTGCGGCCGTCGAGCGCCAGCGTGGCGCCCTGCTGCACGCCCGATTCGATCAGGCCGAGAATGCGTTGCTTGGCGGCGCGTGACACGACGGGTCCGACATCGGTGCCCGGCTCGACACCGGCATTCACCTTGAGCGTTTTTGCCTTGGCGATCAGATCCGGCACCCACTGCTGCGCGGCGCCCACCAGCACGACGACGGAGGTCGCCATGCAGCGTTGCCCCGCTGCGCCGAAGGCCGCACCCACCAGCGCATTGATGGCCTGCTCGCGATTCGCGTCCGGCAGCACCACGGCGTGGTTCTTCGCGCCCATCATCGATTGCACACGCTTGCCGTGCTCGCTGCCGAGGCGATACACATGCGTGCCGACCGCGGTGGACCCGACAAACGAAATCGCCTTCACATGCTCGTGCGTGCACAGCGCATCCACCACGTCCTTGCCGCCGTGCACGACGTTCAGCACGCCCGGCGGCACCCCGGCTTCCAGCGCCAGCTCAACGAGCTGCATGGTCGACAGCGGATCCTGCTCCGAAGGCTTGAGCACGAACGTGTTGCCGCACACGATGGCCATCGGAAACATCCACAGCGGAATCATGGCCGGGAAGTTGAACGGCGTGATGCCCGCGCACACGCCAATCGGCTGGCGCAGCGTGTAGGTGTCGACCGCGCCGGCCACGTTCTCCAAAAATTCGCCCTGCTGCAGCGAGCCCACCGAGCAGGCATGCTCCACCACCTCCAGCCCGCGGAAGATGTCGCCTTCTGCATCGGGCAGCGTCTTGCCCTGCTCGGCCGTCAGCGTGCGGGCGATGCGCGGCGAGTGCTCGCGAATCAGCGCCTGGAACTTCAGCATGATGCGCATGCGCGCGCCGACCGGCGTGTTCTTCCACGTGGCAAATGCCGCATGTGCGGAGCGGATGGCCGCGTCCACTTCGCCGGCCGTGGCAAAAGGCACGCGCGCCAGCACTTCCTGCGTGGCGGGGTTCACGATGTCGCGCCATTCCTTCGACTGCGATTCAACAAATTCGCCGCCGATCAGCAGCTTGACGGTGGGCGGGGTGTCCTGCTGTGCAGCAGCCTTGGCGGAAGCGAGGGAAGCAACGGCGCTCATGGGAGTCTCCTGGCGATTCGGTATCGGTTGCGGTGGCGGTAGCGGTAGCGGTAGCGGTAATGGGTTCAATGCGGGACGGGCAAATCAGGCGAAGTCTTCTTCCCAGTACTCGCCGGGCAGGCGAGCCGGTTGCGGCGTACGTTCAAGCTCCAGCCGACGCAGTTCCACGCGGCGGATCTTTCCGGAGATCGTCTTGGGCAGCTCGCTGAACTGCAGCCGGCGGATGCGCTTGTAGGGCGCCAGCTTTTCGCGCGAGAACAGGAACACCGCGCGCGCCAGCTCGGGGCCAGCCTCATAGCCCTGGCGCACCGTCACGAACGCCTTGGGCACGGACAGCCGCAGCGGATCGGAACTCGGCACCACGGCGGCCTCGGCAATGGCCTCGTGCTCGATCAGCACGCTTTCCAGCTCGAAGGGGCTCAGCCGATAGTCGGACGACTTGAACACGTCGTCGGTGCGACCCACGTAGACGAAGTAGCCGTCGTCGCGCCGCATCGCCACATCGGACGTGTGGTAATAGCCGTTGCGCATGGCCTCGCCCGTGGCTTTGGCGTTGTTGGCGTAGCCCTGCATCAGGCCGAGCGGACGATGCGAGAGCGGCAGCACGATTTCGCCTTCGCTGTCGGGCTGATCGTCGTGGTCGACCAGTTCCACGCGGTAGCCGGGCAGCGGGCGCCCGACCGAGCCCGGCACAACCGGCTGGCCCGGCGTGTTGCCGATCTGGCAGGTGGTCTCGGTCTGGCCGAAGCCGTCGCGAATGGTCACGCCCCAGGCGCTGCGCACACGCTCGATGATCTCGGGGTTCAGCGGCTCGCCCGCACCGACGATCTCGCGCAGCTTGACGGCGTAGGTCGCCAGCGGCTCCTGCACCAGCATGCGCCACACGGTGGGCGGCGCGCACAGCGTGGTCACGTTGAAGCGCACCAGCACGTCCAGCGTGTCCTTCGGCACGAAGCGGGCGTAGTTGTAAACGAACACGCAGGCCTGCGCATTCCACGGGGCAAAGAAGCAGCTCCACGCGTGTTTCGCCCACCCGGGTGAGCTGATGTTCCAGTGGATGTCGCCGGGTTGCAGGCCGATCCAGTACATCGTCGACAGGTGCCCGACCGGATAGCTCTGGTGCGTGTGCTCGACCAGCTTCGGCTTGGACGTGGTGCCCGAGGTGAAGTACAGCAGCAACGGGTCGGTCGCCTTGGTCGGCCCCTCGGGCACGAACTGGGCGGGCGCCTCGTACGCTGCTGCCAGGTCGATCCAGCCTTCGCGCTGCGCGCCCACGGCGATGCGCTTGACGCTTGCATCCACACTGTCGAACTTGTGCAACTCTGCCGCGTCGACGACCACGCAGTTCGCGCCGCCGAGTTCAACGCGGTCGCGCACGTCATCCGGCGAAAGCTGCGTCGTGGCCGGCAGCACCACCGCACCGAGCTTCATCGCCGCGAGCATCACGTCCCACAGTTCGACGCGGTTCGGCAGCATCAGCAGCAGACGGTCACCCCGCACGATGCCAAGCCCACGCAGGAAGTTCGCCATGCGCGACGAGCGCTCCGACATCTGCGCAAACGACAGCTTCAACCCTTCGCCATGCGCGTCATCGACGATCCACAGCGCCGGGTTGTCGTTGCCGCGCGCCATCACATCGAAGTAGTCGAGCGCCCAGTTGAACGTGTCCAGCGTCGGCCACGCAAACTCGCGATACGCCCGGTCGTAGTCGGTGCGATGGCGCAGCAGAAAATCGCGCGCTTCCACAAAACCCTGTGCTGCAGATACCGGTTCGTTCATCGTCGTCTCCTGGTCGGCGCGTTTTCGCTCTTTCGTATGCGGTCGATGTGCGCGGGGCGTGCTACACGTGCCGCGCGATCACCATCCGCTGGACTTCGCTGGTGCCTTCGTAGATCTGGGTGATGCGTGCATCGCGGTAGTGGCGCTCGACGGCGTAGTCGGCCAGGTAGCCATAGCCGCCGTGGATCTGGATGGCGTTGGAGCAGATTTCTTCCGCCAGTTCCGATGCGTAGAGCTTGGCCTGCGAGGCCTCCGACAGGCACGGTTTGTCTGCACTGCGCAGGCGCGCCGCGTGGTGAACGAGCAGGCGCGCCGCATTCAGGCGCGTGGCCATGTCGGCCAGCATGTTGGCGATGGTCTGGTGCTCGCGCAGCGCCTTGCCGAACTGGATGCGCTCATTCGCGTAGTTGCGTGCCGCATCGAACGCGGCGCGCGCAATGCCCACGGCCTGCGCGGCAATGCCGATGCGCCCACCTTCCAGGTTCGACAACGCGATCTTCAAGCCCTCGCCACGTTCGCCCAGCAGGTTCTCTTCGGGCACGGCGCAGTCTTCCAGCGTGATCGGGCACGTGTCAGACGCGCGAATGCCGAGCTTGTGTTCGGGCCGCCCAACGTGAAAGCCCGGCGTGTCCGTCGGCACGATGAAGGCGGAGATGCCGCGCTTGCCCGCCTCAGGGTCCGTCACGGCAAAGACGATGGCGATGTTGGCGCGTGCGCCGTTGGTGACGAACTGCTTGTTGCCGTTGAGCACCCACTTGCCGTCGCGCAGCACCGCACGCGTGCGCAGGTTGTTGGCCTCGGAGCCGGCATGCGGCTCGGTCAGGCAGAACGCGCCAATCGCGCGGCCGGTGGCCAGATCCGGCAGGTAACGCGCCTTCTGTGCCTCGGTGCCGAACTTGAGGATCGGCCCGCAGCCCACCGAGTTGTGCACGCTCATCATCGTCGCGCTGGCAGCGCAACCGGCGGCCACCTCCTCCAGCGCGAGCGCATAGGCCACGTAGTCCGTGTACGAACCGCCCCACTCCGCGGGCACGATCATGCCTAGCAGGCCCAACTCACCCATCTCGCGCACCACCTCGTCGGGCAAGGCGCCGTCACGGTCCCACTGCGCGGCGTTGGGCGCCAGGCGCTCGGTGGCAAAATCGCGCGCGGCGTCCTGGATCATCCGCTGCTCTTCGGTATAGAGGTCGTCCATCGCTTGGCTCTTGCTTGTTTGCTGACCGGTGCCGCGTGACGCTGCCTGTGCAGGCGCCTTACACTGTGCAGCCCGCGGCGCTCCGGTTCGATGGGGAAAAAGTGTAGGCACGCGGCTGGGCGGCTTCGATGCCCGTCACGATCAACTTGCGTGAGCGGATTTGCCATACCGATGAAAAACAACGAGAAAGGAACCGTCTCTGTCAGCCTCGTCAACGAGGCCGTGACGCGCGCCCGCGCGCATGGCGTGGACATGCAGCCCATCATGGCCGCCGCAGGCATCACGCCGCAGATGCTGGCGCAGCCGCGCAGCCGCGTGTCATCGGCGCAGTACGGTGCGCTGTGGGCCGGCATTGCGCAGGCCATGGACGACGAGTTCTTCGGGCAGGATGCGCACCCCATGCGCTGGGGCAGCTTCGTGGCGATGACGCAGGCGGCGCTGACCGCCCGCACGGGCCGGCAGGCGCTCGCCCGGGCCACGGGTTTTCTGCGCCTGGTGCTGGACGATCTGCATGTGCGCGTTGAAGAAGACGATCAGCGTGTGCGCCTCGTCTTTGTGCACCGCAAGGGCACGCGGGTGCCGCCCATGTTCACCTACGCCACGTGGCTCATCATGGTCTACGGGCTGGTGTGCTGGCTCGTGGGGCGGCGCATTCCGTTCATTGCCGCGCGCTTCCGTTGTGCGGCGCCGCAGGATGCGCAGGAATATCGCCTGATGTTCTGCGACGACATGGTGTTCAGGCACGATGCGTCGTACGTCGACCTGTCGCCCGATTTTCTGG
>NZ_LWRX01000062.1:0-5314 GCF_001683835.1 Ralstonia sp. RL
GATGGCGGTGTTCGCCAACCTCGACGCGCCCGACCGCGAGGCCGGCATGCAGCGTATCCGCATGCATTTCCAGTCGCTGCGCGCGCGCCACGACGAGGTGAAGGCGCGCATCCCGGCGCTCGACGTCAGCCTGGACGCGGTCGGCGCCGCGCTCGACGCCGCCAGCGGCAACCCGTCCAAGGCCGCCATGAACCAGCTGATCGTGGAGCTGGTCAAGACCAAGAACGAATACACCAACCTGGCCGAGCAGTCGCAGCAGGCGCGCGAGCGCATGTCCGAGCGATACCACATGCAGACCGATTCGGTCACCATGACCGCGCTGTTTCTGGGGATGATGGGGCTGGCCCTGCTCGGCGTATGCATCGGCCTGTTCTTCAGGCAGCTGACCGAAGACCTGCGCAACCTGCAGGCGCGCGCGCTGGACATCGTCAACGGCTATCGCGGCGCGCCGCTGCCGGTGCGCCGCCATGACGAGGTCGGCCAGCTGATGATGGCGGTCAACGGCATGGCCAGCGCGCTCGACAAGCGCGAGAAGGAGCTGCTGCTGGAGCGGCAGAAGTATTTTCACCAGGAGAAGATGGCGGCCATCGGCGCGCTGGCGGCCGGCGTCGCGCACGAGATCGGCAATCCGATCGCGGCCATCTCCGGCATCGCCCAGGACATGGCGCTGCGCCAGTCCGAAGGACTGGGAATCTGCGGCGCCAAGGAAGTGTGCGTGCAGTGCCGCCCCGACCTGATCCTGGAGCAGGCGCAGCGCCTGTCGGCGATCACGCGCGAGATCTCGGATTTCGCGTCGCCGCAGCCGGCCGAGCCGCAGTTCGTCGACCTCAATGCGCAGCTGCGCAGCACCAGCAGCCTGATCCGCTACGACAAGCGCATGCGACACGTCGACCTGCGGCTGGAACTGGACAGCCAGCTGCCGGCGATCTACGGCGTGGCGGACCAGCTGACGCAGCTGATCATGAACCTCTTGATCAACGCGATGGACGCGCTGGAGCCGGTCATGGACCGGCCGCCGACCATCATCGTGTCCACCCGCGTCGACGGCGGGCGGGTCTGCATGACGGTCGAGGACAACGGCCCCGGCATGGAAAAGGAAGTGCTGGCGCAGGCGTTCGACGCGTTTTTCACCACCAAGCCGGCCGGCAAGGGCACCGGTCTCGGATTGTCGTTATGCTATTCGATCATGAAGCGGCACGAGGGCAGCATCGAGATCGACTCGACGCCGGGCGCGGGCACCCGGGTGCGTGCATTTTTCCCAATTAAAGAAATCAGTTGACTGACATGAACATCAAATCCTTGGAAGTGCTGGTCGTCGACGACGAGCCGGCGATCAGGCAGGTGCTCTCGGCGCACCTGTCGCGCTCCGGCTGCAGCGTGTGCCAGGCCGCCAACGGCACGGAGGCGCTGGAGCGGCTGTCGAAAGGCGACATCGACGTCGCCATCAGCGATATCAAGATGCCGGACTTCACCGGCATCGAACTGGTGCGCCGCGCGCGCGCCGCCGGCATCGACACCAGCTTCATCATGATGACCGCCTATGCCTCGGTCGACACCGCGATCGATGCGATCAAGGCCGGCGCCTCCGACTACATGATCAAGCCGGTGCGCAACGAGGAAGTGCTGCACCGCCTGATGAAGGTGTCCGACATGCGCCGCCTGTCGTCGGAAAACAAGGTGCTGCGCAACCTGGTGATGGGCTCGCGCGAGGAGATGTTCTCCTTTGCGTCGCAGGCGATGCGCGAGCTGGAGCGCCTGATCGCCAAGGTCGCGCCGACCGACAGCACGGTGCTGGTGACCGGCGAGTCCGGCACCGGCAAGGGCGTGATCGCGCGCCAGATCCACCAGAACAGCCAGCGCGCCGACGGCCCCTTCATCCCGGTCAACTGCGGCGCGATTCCCGAGAACCTGATGGAGAGCGAGCTGTTCGGCCATGTGAAGGGCTCGTTTACCGGCGCCGACAAGGCGCGCAAGGGCCTGTTCCTGGAAGCCGACAAGGGCACCATTTTCCTCGACGAGATCGGCGAGCTGCCGCTGGCGCTGCAGGTCAAGCTGCTGCACGTGATCGAGGAAAAGACCGTGCGCCCGGTCGGCAGCGAGCAGGCCAAGCGCGCCGACGTGCGCATCGTCGCGGCCACCAACCGCGACCTGCCGCAGATGGTCGCGGAAGGAAAGTTCCGCGAAGACCTGTACTTCCGCCTCTCGGTGTTCCATGTGCACGCGCCGCCGCTGCGCGAGCGCCGGCAGGATATTCCGGGGCTGGTGCGATTCTTGCTGCAGCGTGGGGCGAAGCGGATGAACAGCAGACATCCGATCGTCATCGATCCGGAAGTGGAAGAGATCCTGGCGTCGTACGACTGGCCCGGCAACGTGCGCGAGATGGAAAACGTGGTCGACCGGGCATTGATCCTGGCCGACGAGGGACGCATCACGACCGGCGATCTGCCGCCGCAGATCGCACGCACCGCGCCGGCCAGGACCGGCATCCAGGTGCCGGCGTCGGGCGACGGTCTGCGCGAGCAGGTGCGCCGCTTCGAATGCGCGGTGATCGTCAAGGCGATTTCCGACGCCGGCGGCGACCGGCGCGCGGCCGCGCAAAAGCTGGGAATCGGCTTGTCCAGCCTGTATCGCAAGCTGGAAGAGTTCGAGGCGCTCGGTTTGCTTCCGGACGGCGTGTAGGCGCCGCACCCGGAGCGGCGGCCGGGGAAGAAGCAACTGGGAGGAATATGTCAAACGTAAATCGCAGACATCGCAGGCGGGCCGCGCTGGCCGCCGCATTGATCGGCCTGGCGGCGCCGGCGGCGCAGGCCGGTCCGCAGCAGGATGCCGAGCAGGCGGAACAGGAATTCGCGCGCGGCAATCTGGTGGTGTCGATGCAGTTGTGGCGCAAGGCGGCCAACGAGGGCTATGCGCCGGCGCAGGCGCGCCTGGGCGACATCCTCGACAAGGCCGAAGAGGATGCGGAAGCGGTGAACTGGTACCGCAAGGCGGCCGAGCAGGGCAACGCGGCCGGCGAACTCGGCCTGGGTCTGATGTACGGCAAGGGCGAGGGCGTCAAGCGCGACGACGAGCAGGCGCGCGGGTACATCATGCGCGCCGCGCAGAAGGATTATCTGCCGGCCGTGATCGTGCTGGTCGAGATGTACAAGAGCGGCACCCTGGGCGCCACGCCCGACCCCGCGCTGGCCGCGCAGTGGAAGGCCAAGGCCGACGAGCTGTATGCGAAAGAAAAGGCGCAGGCCAAGGCGGAGCAGGGGGCGAAATGATCCTGAAAATGAGAATCGGCAAAGCCAATATCGAGAAACTGTCGCGCGCATCGCTGGTGCTGGCGACCATCGCCGTGGCCCTGCTCGCGGCCGGCTTCAGCAGCGGCGTGTACGCGGCGGATCATATCAAGGGGCGCGAACTGTACGACCGGAACTGCTCGGTCTGCCACGGACCGACCGGCCAGAGCGTGATGCCCGGCGCGCCCAACCTGGCGCGCGGCGAGGGCATGCTCAAGCCCGACTTCACGCTGCTGGCTTCGATCCGCGCCGGCCGGAACGCCATGCCCGCCTATCAGGGGATTCTGTCTGACCGCGACATCATGGATGTCATCGCTTACGTAAGGACTTTGCATTGATGCGTTTGTATAAACTGCTGTTGCCCGCTCTTTTCTCCGCATTCGCCGGCAGCGCCGCCGCCCAGGACAATGCGCCGCAGCCGAAGGTGATCGAGACCTTCGGCGTCGGCGACAACGTCTATGTGCGCGCGCTCACGATGGAGCCGAAGACCGGCGCGCTGTGGGTCGGCACCTCGGCCGGCGTGCACGAGATCGACGCCGCCAGCGGCAAGCTGCGCAACACCTTCACCCGCAACAGCGGCCTGGCCAACGAATACGTGTTCGCCATCGGCATCGACCGCGAAGGCTACAAGTGGTTCGGCACCAACGCCGGCGGCGTGTCGCGCTACAAGGATGGCAAGTGGAAGACCTTCTTCCCGATGCACGGCCTGGCCGACTACTGGGTGTATTCCTTCGCCAACCAGAAGAACGGCGATTTCTGGATCGGCACCTGGGCCGGCGTCAACGTGGTCGATCTGAAGACGCTGAAGTTCCGCACCTATGTGAAGGAACTGATCAACGAATGGGTGTACGGCATCGACGTCGATGCGCAGGACCGCGTGTGGTTCGGCACCGAGGGCGGCGTCTCCATGTTCGACGGCAAGACCTGGAAATCCTGGACCCACAAGGACGGCCTCGGCGCGGTCAATGAAAAGAAGCTGCTGGCCAGCCCCAACACCGGCCTGGGCACGCGTTCGCGCCACGACCTCGGCCTGCGCTCGGAGGACGGCTCGCCCACCTATAACCCGAACTATGTGTTCGCCATCGCGGTCGCGCAGGACCAGACCGTCTGGGCCGGCACCTGGGGCGGCGGCGTCGCCCATTTCGACGGCAAGAAGTGGCGCAACTACACGGTCAAGGACGGCCTGGCCGGCGACATCGTGTACAGCATCGTGCAGGATGCCAGGGGCGTGTTCTGGTTCGGCACCAACGGCGGCGTGACGCGCTATGACGGCAAGACCTGGAAGAGCGTCGATGCCCGCACCGGACTGCTCGACAACAACGTCTACGCATTGGCGGTGGCGCCCAACGGCGACATCTGGGCCGGCACCAAGCGCGGTGTCGCGCACCTGGGCCAAACTAAATAGGAGAACAAGAGTGCAATTGAATAAAGTTACTTCGGCGGTCGCCGGCATCGTCGGCGTCGCGGGTCTGGTCGCGGGCGCCTATTATTTCGGCACGCGGCATGCGGCGCAGCCGGTCCCGCCGTCCGTGCCCCAGCTCTCCGCCGGACCGCTCAAGCCGGGCGCGCAGGCGCCGGCCAGCCACGGCGCGCCGGGCGGCGTGCAGCAGGTGGCGGCGCAGAGCGGTCCGCCGCAGGCCGGCAAGGTGCAGATCGATCCGAATGCCCGCTACACGCATTTCCGTGTCGGCAACCGCAACGTCAAATCCATCCTGATGGACGGGAAGATCGTCTGGGTCGGCACCTCCGGCGGCGTGGTGCGCTACGACACCGCCACCGACGAATACCGCCTGTTCGACTCGCGCAACGGCCTGCTCTCCAACGGCATTTTCCACATCAGCAAGCTGGACGGGAAAATCATGGTCGGCACCTACGGCGGCGGCATGTCGCTGTACGACCAGGAACAGGACAAGTGGGAGAACTTCAACATTCCCGACGGCCTGGGCGACGCCTTCGTCTACGGCGTGCTGAAGGCGTCCAACGGCGACGTCTGGGTCGCCACCTGGTCCGGCGCCAACCGCATCCGCGGC
>NZ_LWRX01000135.1:0-2090 GCF_001683835.1 Ralstonia sp. RL
GGCCTCCGCCATGTCCTGAGCAATTCCTTCGGCTTTGGCGGCAGCAACTGCAGCCTGATCTTCGGAGTCGCGCCATGAACCCGCCCCTGACCGCCTGGCTCGAAGGCGTCGGCTGCCTCGCCCCCGGCCTGCCCGACTGGCCGACCGCCCGCGCCGTGCTGCGCGGCGAGCAGGCTTATGCCCCGGCGCCGACCATCCTGCCCGCCCCGGTCATCCTGCCGCCAGCCGAGCGACGCCGCGCCAGCCGGGTCGTCAGGCTCGCCCTCGCCGTCGGGCTGGAAGCCGCCGCCCAGGCCGAGGCCGATGTCGCCCGACTGGCCACCGTCTTTTCCGCCTCCGGCGCCGACGGCCACAACTGCCACGCCCTGTGCGAACAGCTGGCCAGCGATGACCGCCAGATTTCGCCGACCCGCTTCCACAATTCCGTACACAACGCCGCCGCCGGCTACTGGGGTATCGCCACCGGCGCTATGGCGCCCTGCCAGGTCATCTGTGCCTACGACGCCAGCTTTGGCGCCGGCCTGCTCGACGCGCTCGGCCAGGTCGTCGTTGACCGGCAGACGACACTGCTCATCGCCTACGACAGCGAATATCCCGAACCCCTGTGCGCGACGCGCCCCGTACCGGATTGCGCCGGCATCGGGCTGCTTCTGGCGCCGGATCGCACGCCGCGCTCCCTGGCGCAGATCACCGTTTGCCCGACCGCCGACACCGCCGAACCACTGGCCGACGCAGCGCTGGAAAGCCTGCGCACCGCCATCCCGGCCCTCCGTGCCTTGCCGCTGCTGCACCGGCTGGCGCTGGGCGAGGGCGGCTCGCTGGTCGTCGACTACCTGCCGCCGATGCAACTGCGCATCGCCCTGCAACCGTGCTAGACCGCGCCGCAATCGCCCAGCGCATCCCGCACCAGGGCAGCATGTGCCTGCTCGATGCGGTGCTCGACTGGGACGACACCCGCATCACCTGCCGCGCCACCAGTCATGCCGACCCGGACAACCCGCTGCGCGCCGACGGCCGCCTGGGCGCCGCCAACGGCATCGAATACGCCGCGCAGGCCATGGCCGTGCATGGCGCGCTGCTCGCCGGCGATGACGGCGCACCGCGCCAGGGCTACCTGACCAGCGTGCGCGGCGTGACGCTGCATGTCGCCCGCCTCGACGACCTGGCCGGCACACTGCAAATCGCGGCCGAGCGCCTGTCCGGCGACACCAACCACATCCTCTACCAGTTTTCCGTCAACCACGCCGGCCGCTGCCTGCTCGAAGGCCGCGCCGCCGTCGTCCTCGACGCCACGGCCCTGAAGCAGGAGCAACCATGAAACGCGCCCTCGTCACCGGCGGCAGCGGCGGCATCGGTGCCGCCATCTGCCGGCGCCTCGCCGCCGACGGTCACCACGTCATCGTGCACGCCAACCGCGGCCTGGAAAAAGCCGAAGCGGTCGTCGCCCGCATCCGGCAAGCCGGCGGCAGCGCCGAAGCCGTCGCCTTCGACATCACCGACCGCAGCGCCACCGCCGCCCGGCTGGAAAAACTGCTCACAGACGGTGCCATCCAGATCCTGGTCAACAATGCCGGTATCCACGCCGACGCCGTCTTCCCCGGCATGTCCGGCGAACAGTGGGATTCGGTCATCGCCGTGTCGCTGAACGGTTTCTACAACGTCACGCAACCGCTGACCATGCCGATGATCCGCACCCGCTGGGGCCGCATCGTCACCATCACGTCGGTTTCCGGACTATCCGGCAACCGCGGTCAGGTCAACTACGCAGCCGCCAAGGGCGCCCTGCACGCCGCCAGCAAATCGCTGGCCCTGGAACTGGCCAGCCGTGGCATCACGGTCAACGCCGTCGCCCCCGGCATCATCGCCACCGAGATGAG
Organism: Ralstonia sp. RL; assembly: GCF_001683835.1. Taxonomy (NCBI): domain Bacteria; kingdom Pseudomonadati; phylum Pseudomonadota; class Betaproteobacteria; order Burkholderiales; family Burkholderiaceae; genus Ralstonia; species Ralstonia sp. RL. Next base: position 1,878 of record NZ_LWRX01000135.1, read on the forward strand.
CGAAGGCGCCTTCGACGCCGATGCCATCAAGCAACTGGTGCCGATGAAGCGCGCCGGCCAGCCCGAGGAAGTCGCCGATCTCGTCGCCTTCCTCGCCTCCGACCGGGCCGCCTACATTTCCGGGCAGGTGATTTCGATCAACGGCGGGATGCTCTGACGTCCTGTCGCCATTTGCCGACCCACGCCGGAATCTCTGGAATCGCGCCCAATCAT
>NZ_LWRX01000210.1:0-4512 GCF_001683835.1 Ralstonia sp. RL
TTTCAGGTTGGTGGCGGCGCCGACTTCCGGCAGCGGCATGCTCAGGGAATCGCCTGGACGCAGTGCATTGGCCATCACCAGGCCGATCAGCAGGGAACAGACGGACGCGCCGATGAACCAGCCGAGCGCTTTGGCGCCGATGCGGCCGACGGCCTTGGCGTCGCCCATGCCGGCCAGGCCCGCCACCAGGGTGGCAAGGATCAGCGGCGCGATGATCATCTTGATCAGGCGCAGGAAGATGTCGGTAAAGATCGAAAAATAGCCGGCGATTTCCTTGGCTGCCGCGGCATCCGGCGCCAGCGTGTGGCACAGGTAGCCGACGGCGACGCCGGCCGCCATGGCGATGCCGATCCAGGTGGTGAGTTTGATTCTTTTCATCCGAGTAGTCCTTTGCCCGCCTCCGGGGCGTAGTGATGATCATTGAAACGGTTTGCCCGGTTCTCGCGCCGGGCGGCCGGGAGCGGATTGCTATTGAGCATGCTTTATGCCAGCGCCGCCGCCATGGCGGGCTTGGCCAATGCCCTGATTTGCAAGGGAAAAATTTCGGCTGCGCGGGCGAGGGCGACGGATTTTCGGATGCGAGGAGGAGATGGCGTTCGGAAATCCGTACGCCGCGGAAGGGCGAGCGATGCGGCAGGCGGGATGGAAATTGGTTGATTGGCATCATTGTTGTGCGGGGATTCTTATCCCGTCCTGAATTTGCGCGGCCGCATCAGGGGGCGATCGTGCCAACGGTGCTACAGTATTCCCTTTGTTTGCGCAGCGCCGCATCGCGGCCTGCCGGGCGCTGCAACTACGTCGCGAAACGTCATGAAACGTCACGAAAGGAGATCGATGTCACCGCAAGCATGGACCGCCGCCGCGCTTCTGCTGGCCGCGTCGCACACTGCGTTCGCCGAAGAGATCGGCGACGTCAGCACGGTATTCAAGCTCATCGGGCCGAACCACAAGATCGTGGTCGAGGCGTTCGACGATCCCAAGGTCGGCGGCGTGGCCTGTTATCTGTCGCGCGCGAAAACCGGCGGCATCAAGGGCGCGCTCGGCATCGCCGAGGACAAGTCGGATTCCTCGGTCGCCTGCCGCCAGGTGGGAGAGATCCGCTTCAACGGCCCCATCCCGAAACAGGAGGAGGTATTCTCGGAGCGCGCCTCCATCCTCTTCAAGCATGTGCAGGTGGTGCGCATGGTGGACAGCAAGCGCAATGCCCTGGTCTACCTGGTGTACTCGGACCGCCTGATCGAAGGCAGCCCGAAGAACAGCGTGACGGCGGTGCCGGTTCCGGCCGGCCTGCGCATCCCGGTCAAGTAAACCATCTCGAATCAGGAAAACTCCCATGCAGAGTCTCGATCGCGCCCGGACGGCGGCGGCGCTTCCCTATTCCCGGCTGGTTCCCGCCCTGGCGCAGGCGGCGCGCGAACTGGCCGCCGGCGCCATCCGCGCGCCGGAGCGGCAGGTGGTGGCCATCGATGCGGCCAGCGTGCTGCTTTCCATGCCGGCCATCGGCGCCGACCTCGGCGTCGCCAAGCTGATCACGGTCCATGCGAACAATGCCGCGCACGGGCTGCCGGCCATCCAGGGCGAGGTGATCGTGTTCGACACGGCGAGCGGACGCCGGCTGGCCCTGCTCGACGGGCCGACGGTGACGGCGCGCCGCACCGCGGCCATGACGCTGCTCGGCATCGCAACGCTGGCGCCGCAAAGGCCGCGCTCGGCGCTGCTCATCGGCGCCGGCGTGCAGGCCGCGGCCCACGCCGATGCGCTGGCCGAATATTTCGGTATCGCGCAGTTCTGGGTGGCCGCGCGCGATGCGGCCGGCGCCGGGGAATTTTGCCGGGCGCTGCAGGAGCGGCACGCCGGAGCCGTGGCGCGGCCGCTGGCAGCCGGCACGCTGGCGCGGGAGCTGCCGGAAACGGACGTGGTGATTGCGCTGACCACCGCGCAGACGCCGGTGATTCCCGCCGCCCTTGCGCCGCACACGCTGGCCGTCGGCGTCGGCGCCTTCAAGCCCGACATGGCGGAATTGCCGCCGGCATTGCTGCATGCCCGGCAAATCGTGGTCGACGATCTGGCCGGCGCCCGGCACGAGGCGGGCGATCTGATCCAGGCGCGGGTGGACTGGTCCGGCGTCGTCGCGCTGGCATCCGTTTTGTCCGGGGCAGTGCGCCCGACGGGCGTGCCCGTGTTCAAGACGGTCGGGCAGGCGGCATGGGATCTGGCTGCGGCGCGGGTGGCGGTCGGGGCCTGAACCGTTCCTTGCTATTTCTTCATGCGAACCCGGTTGCAAAGGTGTTGCAACCTCAATATCAACAACAAATTTGCAGGAGACGACCATCATGCCCCGTGCCATCCTCGACATGGACGCCACCACGCTGGCCGCGAAGATCAAGGCCGGCGAAATTTCCTCGCTCGATGCGACCGAGACCTACATCGAACATCTGCGACGGGCGAACCGCCAGCTGAACTGCCTGGTGGAAGACCGCTTTGACGCCGCGCGCGCCGAAGCCCGGCAAGCCGACGCGCTGCGCGCGCAGGGGCTGGCCAAGGGGCGCCTGTTCGGAGTGCCGATATCGATGAAGGAGGCGTTCGATGTCGCCGGCATGAAAACCACCGGCGGGCTGCTGCACCGGCGCGACCGGCGGGCCACGCAGGATGCGCTGGCGGTGGCCAGGCTCAGGCGCGAAGGCGCGATCATCCTCGGCAAGAGCAACACGCCGACGCTGTGCTTTTGCCAGGAAACGGACAACAAGCTGTACGGGCGCAGCAACAACCCGTGGAATGTCGCCTGCACCACCGGCGGGTCGAGCGGCGGCGAGGCGGCCCTGATCGCCATCGGCGGCGCGGCCGTCGGGCTGGGTTCCGACATCGGCGGATCGATCCGCTTTCCCGCCCATTTCAACGGCGTGATCGGCTTTCGCAGCGGCGACCGGCAGGTGCCGCAGCAGGGGCATTTCCCGTTCACCGAGGAGCCGTGGCAGGAGCGCATGCTGGGCATCGGCGCGCTCGCCAAGTCGGTCGACGATGCCGAGCTGATCAACGCGATCGTGGCCGACGCCGCGCCGCCGGAGGTCGACGCCGACGCCTTCGAGACGGTCATCCCGCCGCCCCATCCGTGCGCGCCGCTGGAGGCGTCCACCGCCAGGCTGCTGGACGGCGTGCGCGATTTTTTCCGCACGCACGGCAGCGTCGCGCAGGACGCGCCGCCGCACTTCGACCAGGTGGCCTTGTGGTGGCAGCTGGTCATGTCGGTCGACGGCGGCGCCGGCATCGCGCGCCTCGCCTTCGATGGCGGCACACCGCGCATCTGGTCCGAGTACCTGAAGGAAGTGACGCGCCATCGCTCGCCGTACCACCGCTACCTGACCTGGGGGCTGATCGGCGCCGCGCTGTTCAGGCCGTCGCGCCGCAAGTGGGCGGGCCTGCTCGGCCAGCTCAAGCAGGCCGACGCCGACATGGCACGCTACCTCGACCGGCGGGTGCTGGTGCTGCCGGTCTACCACGGCGCGGCGTTGCCGCACGGCGGCGTGTACGGCGAGATCTTTTCCGTGCGCCGGACCTTCCTGCGCTACATGCCGTATGTCGCGCTGGTCAACGTGTTCGGCCTGCCGGCGCTGGTGGTGCCGGTGGGGACGGACGAACGCGGGATGCCGGTCGCGGTGCAGCTGGTGGCGGCGGCCGGCAATGAGCAGGCGCTGTTTCATGCCGGGCGCAAGCTCGAACGGCAGTTCCGCGGTTATGTGCGCTGCGCGGCTTATGACCGCTGAGCGGGACGGGCGACGCATCTTGCCGGATCGTTGCGTCAATACATTGAAAACACTCTAAAGGGGCGGGGCGGATGGCGCGATGGGCGCTTGTTGCAGGCCGCATACGGCGATTGAAACAGATTGTAAAAGCCTCTCAATTCAATGTTTAGCCCTGGAAATTCGGTGCTATCTTGTAGCCGCCGTCTCCTCTTTTTTCATTCGAACATGTTGCGTGACCTGACTGACATTATGTTTCGCGCCACTGCCGCCGCGCTGGCGGTTTCCGCGCTCGCTGTTCTCCTGGCAAGCTCGTTTGCCTTGTAGGAAGGCGCGGCTGGAGCGAAACTTGACGATACGGGGGCTGAACAGCCCCCGTCGTTTTTTGCATGCACGGCGCAACGCACACCTGAAAACCGAATGCCGGACATCGGGGTCCAAGTGAAAGTGACTCGGATAAAGTGAATCGGCTCAGGCGCGACGCCTGAGCGCGCGTTTCGGCAGCGAGGTGCAAGATGAAAATGCAGGCATTGTTGGCGGCAGCCCTGTTCCTGGCAGGGTGCGCCGGGCAGAACGCCGGCCTGTCCAGCGGCGCCGGCGGGACCGCCGGGACGAGCGCGAGCGGGGGCGGCGACCGGGCTCACAATACCGATGTGAGCGATGCCGTTTCCAGGGGATCGACGCGGGGCTACTCGCCATCTTCGGCGCCATCTTCGCCGCCATCCGGCAGGTGACGGCAGTCTTCCCGGCCGGACAGCGCATGCCGGGCGGCCGG
>NZ_LWRX01000201.1:0-919 GCF_001683835.1 Ralstonia sp. RL
GATCGACGGTGCCGCGATGGACGCGGGCGATGTCGCCCAGCCGGAAGCTGCGGTTGCCGGCGCGGATCAGCGTGTCGGCAACCGCCTGCACCGAGTCGAAAGCGCCGCCCGGGCGGATCTGGATGCGTTCGCGTTCGGTTTCGAAGAAGCCGCTGCCGGTCACGGCGTTCTGCTGGGCCAGCGCCTGCACGATGGTGGCCTGGTCGATCCCGAGCGTCGCCAGCTTGGCATTGGCGAGATCGACGAAAATCTTTTCGTCCTGGATGCCGAAAATTTCCACCTTGCCGACGTTCGGAACGCGCAGCAGCTCGTCGCGGATGCGCTCGGCCTGGTCCTTCAGTTGCGGATAGTCGAGGCCGTCGCCGGTCAGGGCGTAGATATTGCCGAAGACATCGCCGAATTCGTCGTTGAAGAACGGCCCCTGGATACCGGCCGGCAGCGTGTGGCGGATGTCGCCGACCTTCTTGCGCACCTGATAAAACACATCCGGCACGTTGCCGGGGGGCGTGCTGTCCTTGACGAAGAACATCACGGTCGATTCCCCGGGCCGCGAGAAGCTCGAAACGCGGTCGATGAACGGTGTTTCCTGCAATTTCTTCTCGATCTTGTCGGTCAGCTGCTGTTCGACCTGGCGTGCCGTGGCGCCCGGCCACAGGGTGCGAATGACCATGATCTTGAAGGTGAAGGGCGGGTCCTCGGCCTGGCTCAGGCGGCCGTAGGCGACGATGCCCATCAGCGCGATGGCGAGCAGGAAATAGCCGACCAGCGTACGGTGGTGCAGCGTCCAGTCGGACAGGTTGAAGCGCTGGCTCACGGCTTAACGCTGGCGGGAAGGCGGTGTCGCCGGGCGGGGCTGGACGGCCTGGCCATCGACCAGCCGCAGGCCGCCGCTGATGATCACCGGTTCGCCGGCCGTCAG
>NZ_LWRX01000111.1:0-1182 GCF_001683835.1 Ralstonia sp. RL
GTCTTGCAGGTTGTAGAAGCCGACGTTGGTGTCGCCTGCCGACACCGTGACGTTAGGCAACTTGCCTTCGGGGTTGAGCAGCATGCTTTTGGCTTGGGCATCGCTCGCGATCTCGTGAAACACCAGCCGCCGCACTGCCTGCAGTGACAGGGTGCGCTCGCCAATAATCATTTCTGGAAAGACGCGCGTACCGCGCACGGTCCTACCCCTGTCGTCTTTGTGCAGCGTGACCCAGTAGTCGCGCATGCGTTCTTCGGCATGGGCGGCGTCGTAGGCGAGGATGCTGGGCGCGGGCATGCCCATGGCCTTTTGCTCTTCAAGAAGGTCTTTCTGGCCCGTACTGGGGTGAGTGTCGTCAAGGTAGGTTGGCGTGTTCAACCACTCGCGCGGCAAGCCAAAGAACACGTTCGGGTCGAAGTAGTTAGGGCGGCTGGTACCCCGCTTGAGGGAATAGAAGTAGTTCGGGTTTTCCAAATAGTCGTTGAAGGTGAGCAGCGGGGCGGTAATCAATTTGCTCAATGCCGACTCAAATCTGTCGCGCTTTACATGTGGAAAATCCTCCAATCGTTCATGGCGCGACAAGCCGAGCGTCAGCTGCCCCACTGCATCGCCCAGCTTGAAGCGCTTCGCCTGCAGGTCGTCGTCATTGGGCTGTGCGAGCCCTTGTGCCCACAGCAGATTCCATTGGGTCGGGTAGTCCCGCCACATCAGCGGGTTAAGCCATTGCACCCCCAGCAGGACTGCGGCGGGGGCCTGGCCCTGATCACCTTGTTGTGCTGGCGCCTGCATGCGCGGCCAGGCGATGGGTTGGCGGTAGTAGGTTTTATTGGTCGGCATCTGAACTCCGGATTGACAGGCAGAAAGCAACAGGCAGGCGGCTGCGAGCACGTGGGTGGCGGCACGCCGATAAGCGAGGAGATGCAATGAATCGCGCATGTGGTTTCCTCAGGCGTAACGTGGTCCGTCTGGCGACGTGTGGTGGGCATCGTTCTCGTGTTGAGGCAAGGAACCGTTGTCGTAGACCACTTCTTCGCTGTAGTAAGCGAACTCGCTGTGCCTCTTGGTGGGGTGCCCTGACATAGCCTGTCGGAGGTGCAGATGTGCAAATGCATGCACCGTCAATTCCCCGTCCGCTCCCCAAACCAAGCCCAGTACGCCCGGTTCTCGCCTCGTGCGCGCGGC
>NZ_LWRX01000038.1:0-10604 GCF_001683835.1 Ralstonia sp. RL
GCACGCCTGGAAAGCGTGTATAGGTTAATAGCCTATCGGGGGTTCGAATCCCCCTCTCTCCGCCAGAACACAAATGCCCGCTCAAGCGGGCATTTTCATTTCTGCGGCACCTTCCATCGCCCAAAAACAAAAGACCCAGTCTCCCGACAAGGCCTTTTGCATCCCACCGCCGACGCGTCTGCGCGGTCGGCATCCTCTCGCGTAACTCAATGCAGCGTGGCGGTCGTCTCGCCCACCATCAGCGTCTGCGTAACCTCATCGCGAATCGATTGGGCTTTCAGCAGCAGGCGCAAGGCGATATCGGCACCACGGCTGTTTGCCACGTGTTCGATAAACGCGTTGCGTGCGCGTTCATTCAGCGTGGCAACGTGCGCAGCCTCGGACCACACACGCCACGCGGAGGGCTGACCGGCAAACTGCTCGCGGCGGCGAAGCAGGTCCGAGTCAATGGCAGCGGCAATCTCGATGTCTTGAACGGTGCGATTCATGATGGCCCCCTTGCGCTCTGTGCTGTTTTTGCGATCTCTTCGCGGTGCCCTGTGCCGGGCGTGCAGCCTGACGATGCAACGTCCATGCCAATACCCGGCGGCCGCTCCATTGGCAGTTTGTGCATGCATGCGTTGTCGTTTTGATCTGTTTGAAACGCCCTGTTGACGCGGGTTGGCGGACAGCACCCCTACGTTGGTGGGGTGCGGAATGCTCATCTGAACACGGCCCCGCCGGCCGGCTCGTTACGCGGAACGTTACGTAACGCTCGGGCGTTCCACAACCCAATCACGCGCCTCGCACGGTGGCACCACGCCATCTGCGGGGAACGCGTCCACAGGCATGCTTGGTACTTGACCCGTGCGCCCAAGCCCGCTGGCGCGCGGTCGGTCGTGTCACCCACCCCTCTTCTGCGTCGGCCTACTCGCTTGCTCCGCTTCCCCACCCGGAGCGATCGGCCGCGTGCCGCCACCCTCGGCGCGCCGGCCATCCCCCGAGACAAACACAACCAGAGCATTCAAGAGGAGACCCCCATGCAGATGGGCAACCCACGCGTGCGGCACGGCCGCATGCTCATGTCCGCGCTGCTGTGCGCGGCGCTCTCGCTGTCGGGCTGCGGCGGCGGTGACGGTTCCGCCGTCGCCAACAGCACACCCGCCGATTCAAACACCACCACGCAACCCACACAGCCCCCGCAGCCGGCACAGCCTGCCGCTGTCAACTGGACCACGCGTGGCACGCGCGCCACGCCGGTGCAACCAGGAACGTCCATCGCCAGCAACGCCGGCGCCAAGTGGGACGATTACACCCCGCCCGCGCGCTACGCAGGCGTTGCCAAGCAAGCCACGCAGTACATCACGATGCCCGACGGCACAAAGCTGGCGGCATACGTGACGCTGCCCGCCGACGCATCCGGCAAAGCCGCGACCGGCACTTTCCCCGAAGCGGATGTATGGATATCGAGCACCGCGCTGGACGCCGGCGTCTCGGTACGCATTGACGACGTGGACGCCGCTGGCAACGTTACGCCGCACACCGATGGGCTCCAGACGGCTTCGTTGCGCGCGGTGGACGGCAGCCGTTCACGCACGATGAACGGCCTGATGATCCAGCCATGGCATCCGTTCACGACCGGCTCCGTCCAGCCGATCGTGCCGGGCCAGGCCGTCATGGTGCCGGTAGAGGTGTTCCGACCAGCGCCCTCATCGCCAAAGGCCACAAGCTGCGCGTAGCGGTGGGCGCAAGCAACCTCCCGCAAGGCGTGCCGCCGCTGCCTACGCTGCTCGACTCGTTGATCGGCGTGCTGACCGTCTATAGCGATGCGGCCCGCCCCTCCCAGGTGGTTCTGCCCGTGGTGCCCGCCACCGCGCTGTAGCAAAAGCCGCTTCTGGCAATCACACGGCCCGCTTCGGCGGGCCGTTTTCTTTAAACACCCGACACCACCCAATTACCTAGTGGGCTAAATCCATACGTAAAACTACGCACAGCAAGTGATGCGGATAAAAAGAGGGATAACTGACATTAAATAACTCAAATACGGTAGGAAAACGTTGGCGCCGCCCAAGCCGCATAATCCATCGCACGATTCGGAATGACGGCAAGCCCAGCCCTTGCCACACAAGGTTTCACCGGCAACACAACCCCCTCACATGCATTAAGCAAAAACGCGCATGAGAAAGCTATTCAGGATTTTCTTTTGAATGCCGATAACCCCGGGTAGACCGAAAAGTCGGACAAAGACGATTCGGTCTCACCATGACATAACCTGCATCTTCCACGAGTACGCAAGACCCTGCAGATAACAAACGTGGTCGTCGACCGTCCTTTTCGAGCCGCTCCGGTGCGCGACCGCATCTCTATTCATTCAGCAAACCGGAGGACGCTGTGAACCTTTCCCAGATGACCATCAAGGCCAAGCTCACCACGGGCTTTGGCGTGCTGGCAGCCATTGTTGTCGTGGTATCGGGCATGTCGTTGCGGGCGCTGTCCGAGTCGACCGAAGGATTCTCGAGCTATGTGCACGGCATCAGCGCCCGCGCAGATGTCGCCAACGACGTGCGTACGGCGGTCGACCGCCGCGCCATTGCCGCGCGCAACCTGGTTCTCGTGGTGACGCAACAAGACCTGGACCTGGAAAAGGCAGAAGTCCTGCGCGCGCACGACGACGTGAAGAACAAGCTCAAGCAACTCAACGACATGATCGCGAGCGCCAAGGACGCAACTGACCGCGGGCGCTCTCTGGTACAAGACATCAATCGCGTGGAGGCGCAGTACGGCCCCGTGGCCACCGACATCCTCGGGTTGGTGCTGGCCGGCAAACGCGATGAGGCCGTCCAGAAGATGGACAACGAATGCCGCCCGCTGCTGGCTGCGCTCATCAAGACCACCGACGCGTATGCCACCTACACGCACGAACGTCAGGAGCAGCTCGTGCAGGCGTATGAGGCGCAGTACGTCGCCCAGCGCAATCTACTGACCGGCCTGTCGATCGGCGCGGTGCTGCTGGCCGTGATTGCCGGCCTGGTCATCACGCGGTCGATCACGCAGCCGATCCGCACGGCGGTCGATGTCGCCCGGACGGTGGCGCGCGGTGACCTGAGCAGCCGCATCGATGTGCGCGGCAAGGATGAGACAAGCCACCTGCTTTCCGCCCTGCGCGACATGAACGGCCGCCTGACCGAGATCGTCGACAAGGTGCGCGACAGCAGCAGCAGCGTCGCGGGCGCCGCCAAACAGATTGCCGCCGGCAACGCCGACCTGAGCCAGCGCACGGAAGCGCAGGCGTCGTCGCTGCAGGAAACGGCGGCCAGCATGGAAGAGCTGACGTCCACCGTGAAGCAGAACGCCGAGAATGCGCAGCACGCCACCGCGCTCGCTTCCACCGCGTCGGAAGTGGCACTCAAGGGCAGCACGGTCGTTGGTCAAGTCGTATCGACCATGCAGGACATCAGCGAGCGCTCGAGCAAGATTGCCGACATCACCGGCATCATCGAAGGCATTGCATTTCAGACGAACATCCTCGCGTTGAACGCCGCCGTGGAGGCCGCACGCGCAGGCGAGCAAGGCCGAGGCTTTGCGGTCGTCGCCAGCGAAGTGCGCAGCCTGGCGCAGCGTTCGTCAACGGCGGCCAAGGAGATCAAGGAACTGATCGCCTCGTCGGTGGAACGCATTCAGGACGGCTCCACGCTGGCGTGCGAGGCCGGCGCGACGATGTCGGAGGTCACGCAGGCCGTGGCACGGGTCACGCACATCATGGAAGAGATCGCCGCGGCCTCGCTGGAGCAGCGGCGAGGCATCGAGCAGGTCAACCAGGCCATCTCGCAGATGGATGAAGTGACGCAGCGCAACGCCGCGCTCGTGGAGGAAGCGGCCGCCGCTTCGCAGTCGCTGCAGGACCAAGGGCAGGAACTCAGCGCGGCGGTATCGTTCTTCCGCGTCGCCTGAGGCGGCACGGCGCAGCGCTCGTCGTCATGCGGCCCGCGCTGACAGGCGGCGGGCCGTTGCGGCTGCGTCTACAGCGGATCGCGCAGATAGCCCACCAGCTTGTCGACCACCGGCCGGTTCGGCCGCGTCAGCAGGCTCACGACGATGGCGGCGGCAAAGCCGGCGGGCACCCCAAACGCACCCGAGGCGATCGGGTCCACACCGAACCACGGGTGGCCGAGGATGCCGGTCATGCGCGTAAAGAACGGGTAGTTGACGAAGATGTAGTACACGCTCACGGCCAGGCCGGTGAGCATGCCGGCAATCGCGCCGGCCCGATTCGTGCGCTTCCAGAACACACCCAGCACGAGCACCGGAAAGAAGCACGAAGCGGCCAGCGAGAACGCGGCACCCACCAGAAAGAGAATGTTGCCCGGCTTGAGCGACGTCACGTAGGCGGCGAGCAATGCCACGCCCAGGAGCACGACTTTCGCGCCGGTCACGCGCCTCTGGTGGCTGGCGGTGTTGTCGATCATGTGGAAGTACACATCGTGCGACAGCGCATTCGCAATCGTCAGCAGGAGGCCATCCGCGGTGGACAGCGCGGCCGCCAGCGCGCCTGCGGCAATCAGGCCCGACAGCACATACGGCAGCCCCGCGATTTCCGGCGCGGCCAGCACGACCATGTCCGGCTGCATCATCACCTCGGCCCACTGCACGATGCCGTCGCCATTGACGTCGCGCAACGCGAAGACAGGCGGATCGACCTTGCGCCAAGGCACGACCCACTGCGGCAGATCGCCGAACGACGCCCCCACCAGATGCTGCAGCAGGTCGAGCTTCACCAGCGCCGCCAGCGCAGGCGCAGAGATGTACAGCAGCACGATGAAGAACAGCGTCCACCCGACCGAGTTGCGCGTCTCGCGCACCGACGGTGTGGTGTGAAAGCGCGTGAGTATGTGCGGCAGGCTCGCCGTTCCCACCATGAGGCAGAACACCAGCAGCACGAAGTTCAATCGCTGTGTCCCGCGCTCGGCTTCCGACGCCGATGGAAACGGCTCCGTCGATGGCGGCGGGACGCGGCTGCGTGCCAACGCCTCTTCACGCTGCTGATTCCACAGGATCGCGGCGGCCGCGGCATCTGCGGGGAATGCCTCGCGCTCGCGTTCGAGCGCCTTGATCTCGCGCAGCGGGGCGTTACGCTCGCGGGCAAGCTTCAATTCTGCGTTCAACGCTTCACGGGTGTCGTCGAACGACTGCGGCAATGCAGCGATGCGGTCTTGCAGCGCCTGGGCCTCGCCCAGGAAGTGCTCCCGCACGCCCTGCTCGGCGGCGTCGTGGACGATGCGGCGCTCTTCCTTGTCGATCTGCTGCAACAGGCGGCCGGTGGAAAGCTGCGGCACCGGGTCGTGATGCTGGTGCCAGCCCATCAGCGCGACCACGCCCAGGAACGACACGATCATGATGATGTACTGCGCCACCTGGGTCCACGTGACCGCGCGCATGCCACCCAGGAACGAGCACACCAGGATGCCCGCCAGCCCGAAGAATACGCCCACCGAAAACTCCACACCGATGAAGCGCGTGACGACCAGCCCGACCCCCTGGATCTGCGCGACGAGGTAGACGAACGAACACAGCGTCGCGCCCAGTACCGCAATGCCGCGCACCACCGGGCTGCCGCCGCGCTCGCCGTTGCCGTAGCGCGTGGCGAGGAAATCGGGGACCGTGTAGCCGCCAAACTTGCGCAGGTACGGCGCCAGCAGGAAGGCAACGAGGCAATAACCGCCCGTCCACCCCATCACATAGGCGAGCCCCTCATAGCCGGAGGCAAAGACGATGCCGGCCAGGCCGATGAACGACGCGGCGCTCATCCAGTCCGCCGCGGTGGCCATGCCGTTGAAGAAGGCGGGCACGCGTCGGCCCGCCACGTAGTATTCGGTGAGGTCTGCCGTGCGGCAGATCAGCCCGATGCACGCATAGATGGCAATCGTGACGAACAGGAACACATAGCCGAGCCACACGCCGGGTCCCCGCGCGTGTTCGATCGCCGCCATCATCAGGATGAAGACGAGCAACCCTACGGTGTAGAGCCCGTAATACAGAAACAGCCGCTTGCGAAAGCGGCTGTCGTGCTGCGAGTCGCTGGCCAAGATCGGGGCCGCGCTGCGGGTTAGCGGGCTTCCTTGAGCTGGTCGAGGATGGCCGGATTCTCCAGCGTGGACGTGTCCTGCGTGATGTCCTCGCCCTTGGCCAGCGAGCGCAGCAGTCGGCGCATGATCTTGCCCGAACGCGTCTTGGGCAGGTTGTCGCCAAAGCGGATGTCCTTCGGCTTGGCGATCGGGCCGATCTCCTTGCCCACCCAGTTGCGCAGTTCGGTGGCGATCTGCTTGGCCTCGTCGCCGGCGGGGCGCGAGCGCTTGAGCACCACGAACGCGCAGATGGCTTCACCGGTCATGTCGTCGGGGCGGCCGACCACGGCGGCCTCCGCCACCAGCGGGTTCGCCACGAGCGCCGATTCGATCTCCATCGTGCCCATGCGGTGGCCCGAGACGTTCAGCACGTCGTCGATGCGGCCCATGATGGTGAAATAGCCGGTGTCCTTGTCGCGGATCGAACCATCGCCGGCCAGATACAGCTTGCCGCCCAGCTCTTCCGGGAAGTAGCTCTTCTTGAAGCGCTCCGGGTCGCCCCAGATGGTGCGGATCATTGAAGGCCACGGACGCTTGACGACGAGGATGCCACCCTGCCCGTTCGGCACGTCGCCGCCGGTTTCATCAACGATGGCCGCCAAGATGCCGGGCAGCGGCAGCGTGCACGAGCCCGGCACCAGCGGCGTGGCGCCCGGCAGCGGCGTGATCATGTGGCCGCCGGTCTCGGTCTGCCAGAACGTATCGACGATCGGGCAGCGGCCGCCGCCGACGTTCGTGTGGTACCACATCCAGGCTTCGGGGTTGATCGGCTCGCCCACGGTGCCCAGCAGGCGCAGGCTGGAGAGGTCGTACTGCTTCGGGTGGATCGTCTCGTCGGCCTCGGCGGCCTTGATGAGCGAGCGGATCGCCGTCGGCGCGGTGTAGAACGTGTTGACCTTGTGGCGCTGGATCATGTCCCAGAAGCGGCCGGCGTTCGGATACGTCGGCACGCCTTCGAACACGACCTGCGTGGCGCCGGCTGCCAGCGGGCCGTAGGTGATGTAGGTGTGGCCCGTGACCCAGCCGATGTCGGCGGTGCACCAGAAGATGTCGTCCGGCTTGAGGTCGAACGTCCACTGCATGGTCAGCAGCGCCCACAGCAGGTAGCCGCCCGTGCTGTGCTGCACGCCCTTCGGCTTGCCGGTCGAGCCGGAGGTGTAGAGGATGAAGAGCGGATGCTCGGCGCCCACGGGCGTCACTTCGCACGTGTCGGGCTGGCCCGCCTCGACTTCATCCATCGCGCGGTCGCGCCCTTCGACCCAGTTCACGTTGCCGTTGGTGCGGCGATAGACGATCACGTGCTTGACGGCCTCAGTGCCTTCCATGGCCAGGGCTTCGTCGGCGATGGCCTTGAGCGGCAGCGCCTTGCCGCCGCGCATCTGCTCATCGGCCGTGATGAGGGCCACGGCGCCCACGTCGACGATGCGCTCCTGCAGCGACTTGGCCGAAAACCCGCCGAACACGACCGAGTGCGTCGCCCCGATGCGCGCGCACGCCTGCATGGCGACGATGCCCTCCACCGACATCGGCATGTAGATCACCACGCGGTCGCCCTTCTTGATGCCCAGGGCCTTGAGGCCGTTGGCGAAGCGACAGACGCGCGCGTGCAGCTCGCGATACGTGATGCGCGTGACCTTGGCGTCGTCGCTTTCGAAAATGATGGCGACCTTGTCGGCGTTGCCGTTTTCCAGGTTGCGCTCGAGGCAGTTGTACGAGGCGTTGAGCTCGCCGTCTTCAAACCACTTGTAGAACGGTGCGTTGGATTCATCCAGCACCTTGGTGAAGGGCTTGTGCCACAGCAGGTGCTCGTGCGCCAGGCGCGCCCAGAAGCCTTCGTAGTCGCGCTCGGCCTCGGCGCACAGGGCACGGTATGCATCCATGCCGGCGATGTTGGCCTGTTTGACAAAGGACTCGGGCGGGTTGAACACGCGCGTTTCCTGCAGGACAGATTCAATGCCAGCCATGATGTCTCCTGATAGCGATGTCTGTAATCGTTTTGCGGCGAATCTAAGCGCCGGACCTGACTCCAGCCTTACGCATTTGCGCGGCGCAAACCGATGTGAAGGCCATTACTA
The DNA here is from genome assembly GCF_001683835.1 of Ralstonia sp. RL. Lineage (NCBI taxonomy): Bacteria > Pseudomonadati > Pseudomonadota > Betaproteobacteria > Burkholderiales > Burkholderiaceae > Ralstonia > Ralstonia sp. RL. The sequence continues at coordinate 8,177 of NZ_LWRX01000038.1, forward strand.
TAATGCGTCACCCCGCGTTACGGCACCCACCGCAACGCAACATGGCCGGCCCGAAAGCCGCGTCCCGTGCCGGTTTCCACCGAACCACCATCGTGCCCATTCACGCCCTTTTTCTCATCGCTGCCATGGCATTGGTCGGCAGCAACGTCGGCTTCGGAAAATCGATCGTCGCCGTCATGCCGGTCATGCTGTTTGCGTTGCTGCGATTCCTGATCGCCATTGTCTGCATGGCGCCGTGGTACAGGCCGTCGCGCATGCGGCGCGTCACGCGCGGTGAGTGGACGAACCTCTTCCTGCAGGCGTTCTTCGGCACGTTCGGCTTTACGCTCCTGATGCTCAACGGGGTGAAGCTCACGTCGGCGCTGGCCGCGGGCATCATCACCAGCACGATTCCGGCCACGGTGGCGCTGCTGTCGTGGCTGGTGCTGCGCGAGCGGCCATCGCGGCGGACGTTCGTTTCGGTGGTGCTGGCGGTGGCCGGCGTGGCGATCCTGAACGCCTATCGTGGCGGCGAATCGTCCGCCGCCGCGCCGGCCGATGCCACGCAGGCGCTGCTGGGCAATGCGCTGGTGATGGGTGCGGTGCTGTGCGAGTCCATCTACGTGATCCTGTCGCGCCGCCTGACGCAAACGTTGCCCGCCATCGAGATCTGCGCGTACACGCACTTGATCGGCGGCCTGCTGATGCTGCCGCTCGGGCTGGTGCCGCTGCTGACGTTCGACGCGTCGAGTGTGCCGCTGCCGATCTGGGGGCTGGTGCTCTGGTATGCGCTGTCGGCCAGCATCTTCTCGTTCTGGCTGTGGATGAAGGGCATCCGCCACGTGCCGGCGCACCTGGCCGGCGTGTTCACCTCCGTGCTGCCGATTGCGGCGGCCACGTACGGCATCGTCGCGCTGGGCGAAACCCCGGGCTGGGCGCACGGTGTGGCGCTGGCATGCGTGGTGGCGGGCATCCTGATCGCAAGCTGGCCGGCACGGCCGCGCCGCCCGGTGCGGCGGCGGGTGGTCGATCCGCTGGATCCGCTCGATCCGTCGCTCGACCGCGAGTGAAGCACATCGCGAGCGTTGCCGTGTAAGCGATTTCGCCATCGCGAAACGCTACAATCGCGCGGTTTTTCGTCCAACTGCCCGCTTGCCTCATGAAGTCGCCCATTGCTCCGCTGCGCCCGATCCCGCGCCTGATCTTCTTCTCCCGCTGGCTGCAACTGCCGCTGTACCTGGGGCTGATCGTTGCCCAGGCGGCCTACGTCTATCTGTTCGTGATCGAGGTTTGGCACCTGGTCTCGCACATGAACGAGCTCGACGAAACCAAGATCATGCTCGCCGTGCTGGGGCTGATCGACGTGGTGATGATCTCCAACCTGCTGATCATGGTGATCATCGGCGGGTACGACATCTTCGTGTCCAAGCTCGGCATCGAGGGCCATGAGGATGAACCGGAGTGGCTCGACCACGTGAACGCCGGCGTGCTGAAGGTCAAGCTGTCGATGGCGCTGATCAGCATCTCGTCGATCCACCTGCTCAAGACCTTCATCGATGCACCCCAGAAGGACACCCACACGATCCTGTGGCAGGTCGTGATTCACGTGGCGTTCCTGGTCTCTGCGCTGGTGATGGCCTGGGTGGACCGCATCGTTTCGCACGCGCATCCGCACGGCGAGGCTGCCGACGCACATTGACGCCGCGCCCTTGTCGGCGCGGCGATTCCGACGAACGCGCTCGGACAATCCGTGCCCGACATTGGGTGTATGATCTCAGGCTGTTCTGAGCCTGCGGCGCCCGCCGTCCAGGTCACAGGCAGGCAGTGACGGCCACCGACCACTGCGCTGCCGCACCGGCTTTTCATTCCTATACGTTGGTCCCCCACCATGACCGTCATTCGTCAAGAAGACCTCATCCAGAGCGTTGCCGACGCGCTGCAGTACATCAGCTATTACCACCCGATGGACTACATCACTGCTCTGGGCCGCGCCTATGAGCAGGAGCAGAGCCCGGCGGCCAAGGATGCCATCGCGCAGATCCTGACCAACAGCCGCATGTGCGCCGAAGGCAAGCGCCCGATCTGCCAGGACACCGGCATCGTCACCGTGTTCCTGAAGGTCGGCATGAACGTGCGCTGGGACGGCGCCACGATGAGCCTGGAAGACATGGTCAACGAAGGCGTGCGCCGTGCGTACAACGACGTCGACAACAAGCTGCGCGCAAGCGTGCTGGCCGATCCGGCCGGCAAGCGCACCAACACGAAGGACAACACCCCGGCCGTGATCAACATGTCGATCGTGCCGGGCGACACGGTGGACGTGATCGTCGCAGCCAAGGGCGGCGGCTCCGAAGCCAAGTCGAAGTTCGTGATGCTGAATCCGTCCGACTCGATCGTCGACTGGGTGCTCAAGACCGTGCCGACCATGGGCGCCGGCTGGTGCCCGCCG
>NZ_LWRX01000113.1:0-1032 GCF_001683835.1 Ralstonia sp. RL
CGCGAAGGGCGTGACCATCGGCGGCAAGAAGGTCAAGTTCGAACTGCTGGCCGAGGATGACGGCGCCGATCCGAAGCAGGCCACCGCCGCCGCGCAGAAGCTGGTCGACGCCAAGGTCAACGGCGTGGTCGGCCACCTGAACTCCGGCACCACCATCCCGGCTTCCAAGATCTACTACGATGCCGGCATCCCGCAGATCTCCCCGTCCGCGACCAACCCGAAATACACCCAGCAGGGCTTCAACACCGCGTTCCGCGTGGTGGCCAACGACGGCCAGCTGGGCGGCACCCTGGGCCGCTATGCGGTGCAGATCAACAAGGCCAAGCGCATCGCGGTGGTCGACGACCGCACCGCCTACGGCCAGGGCGTGGCCGAGGAATTCATCAAGGGCGTCAAGAGCAAGGGCACCTCGGCCGAAATCGTCGCGCAGCAGTACACCAACGACAAGGCGACCGACTTCAATGCGATTCTCACCGCGATCAAGGCGAAGAATCCGGATACCGTGTTCTTCGGCGGCATGGACGCCGTGGCCGGCCCGATGCTGCGCCAGATGAAGGCGCTGGGCATCAACGCCAAGTTCATGGGCGGCGACGGCATCTGCTCGGAAGCGCTGGCCAAGCTCGCGGGCGACGCGATGGCCGACGGCCAGGTGGTGTGCGCCGAAGCCGGCGGCGTGGAGGAAGCGCAGAAGAAGGGCATGGAAGAATTCCGCGCGGCCTACAAGAAGAAGTTCGGCACCGACGTGCAGATCTACGCGCCGTACGTGTATGACGCCGTGATGGTGATGGTCGAGGCGATGAAGAAGGCCGGTTCGGCCGAACCGGCGAAGTACCTGCCGGAGCTGCACAAGATCAGCTACAAGGGCGTGACCGGTAATATCGCCTTCGATCCGAAGGGCGACATCAAGGACGGCACCCTGACGCTGTACACCTACAAGGGCGGCAAGCGCGTGCAGCTGGCCGTGACCAAGTAATCTCCTCGGCAAGTAACCTCCTCGGCATCGGCGGGTGGCCGTCTTCACGGCCGCCCGCG
>NZ_LWRX01000182.1:0-3666 GCF_001683835.1 Ralstonia sp. RL
GCAATTACCTCCGGGATCATCGACGCTGCGTCGCGTCGACACCATCATGGAATCGCCGGGATCGCGGTGTGCTCAGGTGGATTCGGGTCCCGGCCGCAGCACGGCATTGCGCGCAGCGCGCGGAACAGACCGGCGCAGGGTGCTGTCGAAGGCGCCCGCACGAGCGCACGCTTGCGCGTTGACTGGCGAATGCCATGTCCCGTAGAATCGTGCGGTTTTAAATCCGCCTGACCCAAAGCGGTGCGGCATGATGAGACACCATTCTTCCATGCAGCCAAGCGAGCGGCAACGGCCCCATTCTTACGCTTCGTTGGAAGCCGCCCGACCATCGTCGGCGCAGGATCCGAAGCGCGACGACTGGGACGATGCAGGTGAGGCGGAGCCGCCAGTGCATGTGCTGTCGCATGACGAAGCGGTCGCCCTGTTCGGCGAGCGCGCCCTGCAGGCTTCGCGCATCACGCCTTTTTCCATCGTGCTCGGCCAGGTGGCCATCACACTGCTGTGTGCGCTCGGTTGGTATATCGGCAGCTGGTTTGCAGGCACGGGGTCTGCGTCAGCCGGCGAAGCCGCGCTGTCGGCCCTGCTGGGTGGCGGCGTGTGCGTCGTGCCTTCGGCGTGGTTCGCGATGCGGCTGTCGACGGCCAGGGGTTTTGAATCCATTGCCCGCCTCGTCGTGGGCGAAGCGATTAAGGTGCTCGGCACCATCGCGCTGCTGGTGGTCGTGGTGGTGGTGTTCAAGGGACTGCACTGGGTGCCCCTGCTGATCACCCTGATCCTGGCGCTGAAGATGTACTGGGTCGGTCTGGCACTGCGCTGACCGCGACGACGGACCCAAGCCTGCGGCCATGCGGCGGGCACACGGAACATGTCAGAACACGGCAGGAACCTGTGGCAGGAGAAGCCCGGGTTCATTGCCCTGACACTCCGAACGAATAAGGTGGCGCGTTTCAGCCGCGTGCAGTCCGCGATCTCCGGGGCAACCCGTCGAGCATCGGGCGCGAACTGGAACGGATCACGAAGAATGTTTCGCAATATTGGACTGAGTCATCATGGCAACTGAAGTCGCAGAAGCCGCCGGCCACGCCGCCGAGCACGCTCTCACGCCTTCCGCGTATATCGCGGAGCATTTGCAGAATTTCAACAGCATCGGCGGCAAGCAGGCGTCGGTGGTCGACTTCTCCGTCATCAACTGGGACACGATGTTCTGGTCCGTGTTGATGGGCGCGATCGGCCTGATCTTCCTGGGCATCGCCGCACGCCGTGTCACTTCGGGCGTTCCCGGCCGCTTCCAGGCGTTTGTCGAACTCGTCGTCGAGATGGTCGACGACCAGGCCAAGGGCATCATCCACGGCGATCGTTCCTGGATTGCTCCGCTGGCGCTGATGGTCTTCGTGTGGGTCACGCTGATGAACGCGGTTGACCTCGTCCCGGTGGATTGGGTCACGGGCGTCAACCATCTGCTCGGCAGCTTCGGCCTGCACGTGCCGCACCATCGCGCAGTGGCCACGGCCGACCTGAACGGCACCTTCGGCATGTCGTTCGCCGTGCTGATCCTGATGATCTACTACAGCTTCAAGATCAAGGGCGCGGGCGGCTTCGCGCACGAGCTGTTCTCCGCTCCGTTCGGCGCCAAGTGGTACCTTGCGCCGTTCAACCTGATCCTTAACATCATCGAATTCCTCGCCAAGGCTGTGTCGCTGGGCATGCGGTTGTTCGGCAACATGTACGCGGGCGAACTGGTGTTCCTGCTGATCGCGCTGCTCGGCTCGATCTGGACGTTCGGTGCCGACTTCTCGGCGCTGGGTTTCGTGGGTCACGTGGTGGCCGGTGCAGTCTGGGCGATCTTCCACATCCTGATCGTTCTGCTGCAGGCGTTCATTTTCATGATGCTGACGCTGGTGTACATCGGCCAGGCACATGACCATCACTAAGTAGCGGTTCAGGTTCTCCGGTTCCGTTTGGTTTTTTCAAGTTCCTCAGTTCTTAGTCTTTCACGTAAAAGGGAGTCATCATGCAAGCATTTCTCGCCAACATCCAAGGTCTGACCGCCATCGGTATCGGCATCATCATCGGCCTGGGTGCCATCGGCGCCTGCCTCGGCATCGCACTGATGGGTGGCAAGTACATCGAAGCCTGCGCACGTCAGCCTGAGCTGATGAACCCGCTGCAAACCAAGATGTTCCTGCTGGCTGGCCTGATCGACGCGGCATTCCTGATCGGCGTTGGCGTGGCCATGCTGTTCGCGTTCGCCAACCCGCTGCTGTCGGTCATCAAGTAATTCTTTTCGGTCTGCATGATGCCGGAGGCGGCCTGGGATGGCGCAACGCGCAGCCCTCGCCGCTTCGTGCATTGATCCGTAGTCACAATACCGAAAGGAACACACCATGAACCTGAACGCCACACTCGTCGCGCAGATGGTCGTGTTCTTCATCCTGTGGTGGGTTGTCGCCAAATTCATTTGGCCGCCCCTGGTGAAGGCGCTCGACGAACGCGCGAAGAAAATTGCCGATGGCCTGGCCGCTGCCGATAAGGGCAAGGCCGAGCTGGAGCTGGCCAACAAGCGGGTCGAGCAGGCACTGGCCGAAGCGCGCAATGAAGGCGCGCAGCGCATCGCGGACGCCGAAAAGCGTGCGCAGATGGCCGCTGAAGAGATCAAGCAGAACGCTCAAGCCGAAGCCGCGCGCATCATCGCGCAAGCCAAGGCGGAAGCCGAGCAGCAGACCGTGCGCGCGCGTGAATCGCTGCGTGACCAGGTCGCTGTGCTGGCCGTCAAGGGCGCCGAGCAGATCCTCAAGCGTGAAGTCAATGCGCAGGTCCACGCCGATCTGCTCAATCAACTCAAGGCTGAGCTGTAATCATGGCAGAACTCGCAACCGTTGCCCGTCCGTACGCAGAGGCGCTGTTCCGCGTGGCGAAGGCCGGCAATCTGGGTGCATGGTCTGAGCTCGTGTCGGAAATGGGGCAAGTCGCTTCCGTGCCCGACATGAAGGCAGTCGCCGATGATCCGAAGCTCTCCAAAGCCGATGTGGCGGGGATCTTCCTGTCGGCGCTGAAATCTCCGGTATCGCATGAGGCGAAGGAACTCGTTGGTCTGCTGGTCGCCAACAAGCGTCTGTCGCTGCTGCCGGAAATTGCCGCGCAATTCCATGTGCTGCGGAATGCCAGCGAAGGCGCCGCCGACGTCGAGATCACCAGTGCGTTCCCGCTCGAGGGTGCGCCCCTGACCGAACTGGTCGCCACGCTCGAACGCAAGTTCGGCAAGAAGCTGCAGGCACACGTGAAGGTCGATCCGTCGTTGATCGGCGGCGTGCGCGTGCAGGTGGGCGACGAAGTGCTCGACACCTCGGTGCGCGCGCGCCTGGCGCAGATGCAGTCTGCGCTGACCGCCGCGTAATGCTGATCCGCGTGGCGCCGATGAGATCGCCCGCGGACAGATTGAAGAATTAGGAGCATTCGATGCAACTGAACCCCTCCGAGATCAGCGACATCATCAAGACCCGTATCGAGGGCTTGAAGGCTGGCGCTGACGCAAAGAACACCGGCACGGTCATCTCCGTGACGGACGGTATCTGCCGCATTCATGGCCTGTCGGGCGTGATGCAAGGCGAAATGCTGGAATTCCCGGGCAACACGTTCGGCCTCGCGCTGAACCTCGAGCGCGACTCC
>NZ_LWRX01000184.1:0-1490 GCF_001683835.1 Ralstonia sp. RL
AGTCGCGCTTCGGCAACCTCGACAACTACGGCGGCTTTCCCGCCATCCCGAGCAAAAACCCGTTCTCGACCGGCGTGTTCTGAATCCCTGGAGAAATCACCATGTGGTACCTCGTCGTCATCGTGGTGGCGGCGCTGGTTTCGGTCGCGCTCGCGCCGAAACCGCCCGAACCCAAACCGGCATCCCTGTCTGACGTCGATGCCCCCACCGCAGAAGAAGGCCGACCGATCCCGGTCGTGTTCGGCACCGTGCTGCTGCGCGGCTCCAACGTCGTCTGGTACGGCGATCTCGCAGCCGACCCCATTCGCAAGAAAGGAGGCAAGAAATGAAAACGAACGTGATCGTCACCATCGACGATGTGCGCGCCGTTGGCCTGTGCGTGAACGGCACGCGCGTCTGGTTTGCCCGCCACGACCTGGACTTCCGTGCCTTCCTGCGTCACGGCTGCGCTGCCGACACCTTGCTGGCCACTGGCGATGCGATGGCGTGGCGTGTGGTTGAGCATGCCAGGCAACAGGAGCCTCGCTGATGGGTGGTAGCAGCAAAAAGCAAACCGTCGGCTACCGCTACCGGATGGGACTGCACCTGGTGCTGTGCCAAGGGCCGGTCGATGCCGTGCAGGAAATCCAGATGGGCGACCGTACCGCCTGGGGCGATGCCGACCGGGGGCCGCTGTCCAGCGGGCACGGCCTGACCACCCTCGGTATCCACAAACCCACGCTGTTTGGCGGTGACGAGCGTGAAGGTGGTGTGGTCGGCAGCATCGATGTGCTGCCCGGTGGCCCCGGTCAGGGGCGCAACGACTACCTGATGAGCCGCCTTGGGCCAGCCATTCCGGCCTTCCGGGGCGTGCTGTCACTGGTGGCGCGCAAGATTCTGTTTGCGGCCAACAACCCCTACATCAAGCCGTGGGCCGTGCGCGTGCGCCGTTTCACGGCGGGCTGGCACGGTTATCCGTGGATGGAGTGGAACGCCGAAGTCCGCGCCTGGGATGACAGCCAAGGCCGCGAGATCAGTGTCGGCATGAACCCGGCCCACATCCTGGTGCAATGCCTGACCGACCCGCACTGGGGCATGGGCTACCCGCAGGACAGCATCGGTTGGAGTTTCTGGAATGCGGCGTGGGCCCTGTCGGATGAAGGCTTCGGCCTGAATCTGATCTGGACCCGCCAGCAGCCCATCGAGAGCTTCATCAGTCAGGTCATCGACCACATCGGCGGCATTCTCTACACCGATCCGGCACAAGGCACCTTCGAGCTGAAGCTGCTGCGCGACGACTACTGGGTCAACGATCTGCCGCAGCTGGGGCCGGACGAGATCGTGCGGCTGGAGCGTTTCGAGCGCGCGCAGTGGGGTGAGCTGCCCAACGAGCTGACCGTGGTCTACGCCGACTGGCAAACCGGCGGCGACACCACCGTCACTGTGGAAAACCTTGCCGCGATTCAGTTGCAAGGCGGCGTGATCAATCAACGCCGAGACTACCCGGGCGT